>CAYTOH010000017.1:0-11992 GCA_964439375.1 uncultured Aquiluna sp. | reverse complement strand
CCACCACGGTCGCTTGATGGTCTCCTTAAGCTCAACACCGAGCGGACCGTAGTCCCAAGCTGATCTAGAGCCACCATAAATTTCTCCCGCTTGAAAGACAAAACCCCTTCGTTTTGCGAGCGAGATAACCTGATCGAGTTTCTGGGTAGCCATTATTCTCCGATGATTCTTGGCTTTGGCACTAGCCTGCTAGTTTAGCGGGGCATCCTCTGCAGCGCCGAAGCGACGGTGCCTTCGCTCGTAATTGTGGATTGCAGACCAAAGAGTTTCGCGGGTGAAATCTGGCCAAAGTTCGTCCATAAACAAATACTCGGCGTAGCTTGATTGCCAAAGTAAAAAGTTGCTGGTTCGCATCTCGCCCGAAGACCTAAGGAAAAGGTCAACATCCGGTAAATCCGGCACATACAAGGCGTTCGCTATAGTCCGCTCAGTTATTGCACCTGGCCGGAGCTTGCCCGCTTGTACCAAAGCGGCGATCTTGTTCATGGCGTCTACAAGCTCCTGGCGACCTCCATAGTTGACTGCCATGGTAAGCGTGAGAACCTTGTTCTTCGCAGTTCGCTTTTCCGCCTCCTTCAGCTCACTAACCACAGTCGGCCATAACCTGGGAAGACGGCCAGACCACCTTACGCGCACACCCCACTCATCCAACAAGTCACGCCTTCTTCGCAGCACATCTTTGTTGTAGCCCATCAGGAAACGGACTTCCTCGGGGGATCGCTTCCAGTTCTCGGTGGAAAATGCGTAAGCGGTGACGTGAGTGACCCCGGCTTCGATGGCCCCAGCGATAACCTCTAGCAGCGCAACTTCACCTGCTTTGTGGCCCTCGGTGCGAGTTAGCCCTTTTGAATTAGCCCAGCGGCCATTTCCATCCATGACAATCGCTATGTGCTTTGGAACATTGCTAAAGCGTGGAACTGGCCTACTTGGATCTCTTAGCTGCACTAATTACGCTCCACATGGTTGAGGGACTTCAGCCCTTTCTCAAGCTGCCATTGCAAGTAACCAGAGACTACACCGCTGACAAGCTCTTTGGTTTGAACGCTGGATTGGCTCACTGACTCCCAGTCGCCCGAGATTAGAGCCTGCATCAGTGCTAGACCCTGGCTTCCAACCCGGACAGATCCTGGAAGCTCACAGGATTTGCAGCTCACTAACCCAGTATGGATAGAGAAACTCTCTCCTAGAGCACTGCACTGGTGACAGAGTCCTAGATCTGGCACCCAGCCAGATAGCGCAAGGGCACGCAGAAGGTAGCTGTCGAGAATCTGATTGCTGGGAAGTAAGCCCGCAGCAAGAGACCTGAGACCACCAAGGAGGAGAAGGTAGTGCTGTTCTGATGAAGTCTCTCGAGTTAGGCGCTCAGCTGCCTCCGCCATCGCGCAGGCCAATGTGTATCTGGAGTAGTCAGCAACAATTTCGTTCCCGTAGCTTGCAAGCTGCTCTACTTGAGAGACTGTGTCAAGGTTTCGGCCTTCGTAAAGCTGCAGGTCGGCGACCATAAACGGCTCTAACCTCGCACCGAATCGACTTGAAGTCTTGCGCACCCCCTTCGCCACTGCCCTGACTTGACCGTGGTGACGAGTCAACAAAGTTAAGATGCGATCGACTTCACCCAGCTTGTGGGTTCTTAGGACAATGGCCTCATCGCGGTAGTGCGGCATGCCAAAAGTATGAAGCCTGAATGCCTGCTATGCCCGAAGGGCACGGTTGACGGCTGAAATCAAAGCCTTGAGCGAAGCGGTGGCAATGTCACCATCGATCCCAACTCCCCAAAGATTCTTGCCGGCAACCTCAAGTTCAATGTACGAGGCAGCGAGCGCATCCCCGCCTGCCGACAGGGTGTGCTCTACATAATCCAAGAGTCTGAGTTGAACACCCTGGCGTTGCAAAACGTAGATGAAAGCAGAAATTGGGCCATTGCCAGTTCCGGAGGTTTCTAGTTCACCAGATCCGTCGCGTAACACTACATTTAGCTTCACAACTCCATCCATGTCTGATTCAGTACGCATTCGCTTGAGCTCAAACCTCCCCCACTTCAAAGCGGGGTCCGAAGCTGGTAGGTACTCATCTGTGAAAATGGTCCAAAGCGCTTCGGATGTAACCTCGCCACCTGAACTGTCGGTGTGGTTCTGAACCACCCGAGAGAACTCAATTTGAAGTTTTCGAGGTAGGTCCAGGTTGTGGTCAGCTTTCAGAAGATAGGCAACTCCACCCTTGCCCGATTGAGAATTGACCCTAATGACAGCTTCGTAGCTTCGACCCACATCTTTAGGGTCAATGGGCAGATACGGGACTGCCCAGGTGAAGGCATCCATGTCAACCCCAGCCGCGTCGGCATCTCGTTTGAGGTGCTCAAAACCCTTCTTGATTGCATCCTGATGCGAACCGCTGAAAGCCGTATAGACAAGATCCCCGCCATAGGGGCTGCGCTCTGGCACAGGTAGCTGGTTGCAATACTCAACAGTTCGCTTGATGTGATCTATGTCGGAGAAATCGATCATCGGATCAATGCCCTGGGAGAACAAATTCAGACCAAGAGTTACGAGGTCTACATTTCCTGTTCGCTCTCCATTTCCAAAAAGGCAACCCTCGATACGATCTGCGCCGGCCATGTATCCAAGTTCTGCAGCAGCGACTGCGGTGCCGCGATCGTTGTGGGGGTGAAGCGAGAGCAGAATTGAATCTCGAGGCTCCAGGCGACCCGACATCCACTCAATTGAGTCGGCGTAGACGTTTGGAGTGATCATTTCGACAGTAGCTGGGAGATTGATAATGAGCTTGCGCTCCGGGGTGGGTGCAATGACCCTCGCCACTGCGTTGCAGACGTCTAGTGCGAATTCAAGTTCCGTGCCGGTGTAGGACTCAGGCGAGTATTCGTAGAATATCTCCGTTCCGGGCAACATCCGTTCAAAATCAAGGCACATCTGCGCTGCGTCAGTTGCGATCTTTCGAATGCCTTCCTTGTCTTGACCAAATACAACTCGCCTCTGCAGAACTGAGGTGGAGTTGTAGAAGTGCACAATTGCACGCTTAGCCCCGACCAGTGACTCGTAGGTTCTTTGAATCAAGTGTTCCCGTGCCTGCGTGAGCACCTGAATAGTTACATCGCTTGGAATGTGGTTCTGCTCGATAAGCAAGCGCACAAAATCAAAGTCGGTCTGCGAGGCCGAGGGAAACCCGACCTCGATCTCTTTATATCCCATTTGTACCAGCAGCTGAAACATCTTCAGCTTGCGCTCCGGGCTCATTGGGTCAATAAGTGCTTGGTTACCGTCACGAAGATCGACCGCACACCAACGCGGTGCCTTTTCTATTCGCTTGGATGGCCAGGTCCTATTTGGCAAATCAATCTCGATTTGCTCATGAAATGGCTTATAGCGCCCAAAGGGCATCTTTGAACTCTGTTGGTTGTCTTTCATTTTCACCCCGCCTTAGAAACTTTTGCCCAAATAGAAAGCTCCGCGACGAGAGGGGCCGAATCTAGGCCTCGTCGCGGCTTCTAAGCAGGAGAGCAAAACGCATAGTTGTAAAACAGTATCACCCAGTGGTCAAAAGCTCTAGAAGCCTAAGCGCCCCATTTGCTTTGAGTTGCGCTGCCAATCCGGCGCTACTCGAACCTGGATGGCCAAGTGGATTGGCTTTCCCACTAGATCTGAAATGCTCTTGCGGGCAATCGTGCCAATCTGCCTAAGCATGGATCCACCTTTGCCGATGACAATCCCTTTTTGACTGTCCCGTTCAACCCAGAGACTCACATGGAGCTTGTTCTGGTCCTCAAGATACTCGTCAAAAGTAACTGCAAGTGAGTGCGGCAATTCGTCTTCCATGAGCTCCAAAGCCGCTTCTCGCACTAACTCGCATACTGAATCCTCAAAGCTCTCCTCGGTAACGATGTCCTCTGGATAGAGTCGCTGACCCTCTGGCATCAGACTTAGAAGAACATCTGCAAGTACCCGAACCTGATCACCTGTTTGTGCGGAAACGGGAACAATCTCGTCCCAGTGACCAAGGGAAGACAATTCAAGCAGGTGCTCGGCAATGCGCTGCTTCGATGCCAGGTCTACCTTCGTGACAATCGCAATCCGCTTGGCGCGTGGAAACTTATCCATGTCGGCAACAATTTTCTTGTCCCCGGGCCCCAGACGTTCGTTTGCCGGCGTGCAGAACGCTAGAACATCTACTTCGGTCAGCGTGGAATTGACCAGGTCATTGAGCCTCTCCCCCAAGAGAGTCCTTGGCCGATGTAACCCCGGAAGATCCACCAGAATCAACTGGCCTCCTTCGAGATTCAGCACACCTCTAATCGCCCTTCGAGTGGTCTGAGGTTTTGAACTTGTAATTGCAACCTTCTGCCCCACAAGGGCATTTGTAAGGGTTGACTTACCTACGTTTGGACGACCGATAAAACTAACGAATCCAGATCTCATGCCTGAGCGCGCTCTGACTCGTAGAAGGACTGCAAGAACTGACGTTGAAGACCAAACATCTCCTTCTCCTCCTCTGGCTCTGCGTGATCGAAGCCGACCAGGTGGAGCATGCCGTGCGTAGCAAGTAGCAGAATCTCATCGATTGTTTCGTGGCCTGCAATCTCAGCTTGCTTTGCAGCAACCTGAGGGCAAATCACTATGTCGCCGAGCACTCCCTCTGGAGATGGGACCAAATCCGACCCAGGCCTAAGTTCATCCATAGGAAAACTCAGCACGTCGGTAGGGCCTGGTTCGTCCATCCACTTGACGTGAAGCTCAGTCATAGGCTCTTCATCAACAAAAATGATTCCAACGTCGACCATGGGGTGAAGCTTCAGCTCATCCCTCACATGCAAGGCGAGAGCTTGGACTCGGTCAAGGTCCAAAGCCATGCCCGACTCATTTGAAATCTCTATGCTCACCGGTCTCCTGCCGCATCGTAAGCCTCAACAATACGAGTTACTAGTTCGTGGCGGACAACGTCCTTTGAGCTAAGTCTCGCGATGTGAAGCCCATCTATCGATTTCAAGACAGATGTAGCCGAGTTCAACCCCGACTTGCCGCCGGGTAGATCAATTTGCGTGACATCTCCCGTTATGACCATTTTTGAACCAAACCCAAGCCTTGTCAGAAACATCTTCATTTGCTCAGCAGTGGTGTTCTGCGCCTCGTCCAATATCACAAATGAGTCATTTAGAGTGCGTCCTCGCATATACGCAAGTGGGGCAACTTCAATCACGCCAGCCTGAATCAGGCGAGCGGTGGCCTCAGGCTCTAGCATCTCCTGCAGGGCATCAAATAGCGGCTTCAAGTAAGGGTCAATCTTCTCGCTGAGGGTGCCAGGCAGAAATCCCAACCGCTCACCCGCCTCTACGGCGGGCCGGGTCAAGATGATTCTTGAAACCTGCTTGCCATATAGCGCGGCTACAGCCTTGGCAACCGCGAGATATGTCTTCCCAGTTCCAGCTGGTCCGATACCGAACGTGATGGTGTTCTCGTCAATTGCTTCCAGGTACTGCTTTTGACCAAGGGTTTTTGCCCTCACCACTTTTCCAGGCGTAGTGATTGCACCGGTTCCAAGGATCTTTGATGGCGAGTGTTCGGAACTGGCAATACGCACCGCTTCTGAAACCACTTTCTCATCAGGTGCCACACCTAGTTGAATCATATTTGCTAGCTCTTGAATGACAGATTTAGCCTTTTGGGCTGAATCCTCAGGTCCTTCAATTGTGAATTCGTGGCCACGGTTCTGAACCTTGATGCCTGAGTACTCGCGTTCTAGTTGTCGGATAAGTCGATCTTCGGCACCGAGCAGATCAAGCAGTGCGACTTTTGGCACCGAGAATGACAGGGTCACTTTGTCCCAGTCTGGCTAAGAATGTGTGCGTGAACGTGGAAAACGGATTGCCCCTCGCGCTCTCCAGTGTTGAACTGCAGCCGAAACTGCCCGTCCGTGAACTCAGTAGCAACCTCTCGGATAAGGTCGAAAAGCCCAGTCAAATCCGCTGCGGAGTCAAGTTGAGCGATGTTCTCGACGTGAACCCTTGGAACGCAAAGAATGTGAACCTTGGACTGCGGATTTATGTCGCGAAATGCCACCGCAGTTTCATTCTGAGCGACCAACTCGGTTGGAATCTCACCGCTAGCAATCTTGCAAAAAATACAGTTCACGGACTAATCCTAGATTCGAAAACTGCCGTGTAGGGCAGAGATGGCTGCGATTGCGGCTGGCCCAGCAGTCGAGGCCCGTAGCACTGAAGGGCCCATCCGATAGGACCTAAAGCCCGCGGACTTCAGTAGGAGTAGTTCATCTTCGGAAATTCCACCCTCAGGGCCAACGATGATTGTGTAATCAGCGGCCGGATCGACACTGGATAGTGGCGCCTCTCCCCTGGGGTCGAGAATTATCCCGACGCCCGAAACCGTAATGCCCTTTGTGCTGACAAGAGGTTTCACCTCGCATAGGAAACTCTGCTGCGACTGCTTCATTGCTTCAATGGCAATTGCCTGCCAGCGGCTCTGGTTTCTTTCGGACTTTTGATCCCATTTCACAATCGACCTTGCTGCCTGCCAGGGCGTCACAGTCCTGCAACCAAGTTCAACCGAAGATTGCAGCGCCAACTCGTCTCGATCATTCTTCGCAAGAGCTTGAACCAGATGAAACCTGGGTGAGGGCATGTCCGCAACCGAGAGTTCATGTATCTCAAAACGAACGGGATTCTCCGCAGCAACCGTAGCGAAGGCCACCTTTCCTAATCCGTTGGTGATCGCAATCTGCTCGCCAACCCTTATTCGCAACGCCTTGGCGTGGACTGACTGCTCTGCAGAGAATCCGGACTGGCCATCGCTGAGGTCAGGTTCGTAGAACCAATGCACTAGAAGCGTCCCCTGACTCTTCTTGACCCAAGGCGTGGAGAATCGTCCTTATGCAAGTCCTTGAGCTGCTTGAATATCGACTTTTGTTTTCCATCAAGCCGCGTCGGCGTTAGGACGCGTATCTCAAGGCGCAAATCGCCTCGACCTTTCGACCTAATTCGGTATGCGCCAAGACCCTTCAGGACCAAAACTTCGCCGTGCTGCGCACCCGCCTTCACTTCAATAGTTCTAGGTCCATCAAGGGTCTCGATTTCCATCTCAAAACCCAGGGCTGCATCAGCGACTGGAACCTCTAAATGAGCAGTAAGGTCATCGCCGTCTCTGCCAAAAATGGGGTGCGCCCGAACACTCATTTCTAGATAAATGTCTCCGGCTGGCCCCCCTGCAAATCCGACCTCACCCTGTCCCGCCAGGTGAAGTCTCATGCCGTCCGCAACGCCGGCTGGGATGTCAAGCTCGAGGTCCCTTTGTGCACGAACCCGGCCCTGGCCTCTGCAGCTTACGCAGGGGTCTGCTATCACTTCACCTGTCCCCCGGCATGAGTTACAAGGCGCTGTGGTGACCATCACGCCCATAAATGACTGAACTTGTCTTTGAATTTGTCCGCTTCCACGGCAGACGTCACAAAGTCGAGCCGAGGTGCCCGGCTTGCAGCAACTGCCATTACACACCGAACAGAGAACGGCCGTATCGAAAGTGAGTGTCTTCTGTGCCCCAAAAACAGCTTCCTCAAGATTAAGATCAACTCTCAGGAGTGCATCTTGTCCGCGCTGCGCTCGAGACTGTGGCCCGCGAGCTCCTCCGCCAAAGAATGAATCGAAGATGTCCCCCAATCCAAATCCGCTCGAACCGCCGTTGTCGTAGGCATTTCTTGATGCGTCATCTGACAGCACCTCATAAGCGTGGGTGACAAGCTTGAAGCGCTCCGCTGCTTCCGGGTCCGGATTTATATCGGGGTGAAGTTCGCGGGCTAACCTGCGGTATGCCTTCTTGATCTCATCTGTGGTGGCATTGCGGCTGACCCCAAGTGCTTCATAGTGGTCGCTCAAGCGTTACCCTCCAAAATTCTTGTCAAATACATAGCAACCGCTCTGACCGAAGCAATGTTTCCCGAGTAATCCATTCGCGTCGGGCCCATAACGCCAAGTTTTGCGACCTCAGTGCCTTTGTTTTCATAGCCGGAAACCACAAGTGAGGCATGAGAGAGCGACTCAACGCCAATCTCATTTCCGATTCTGAGGGCAACGCCATGCTGATCGGCCTGAAGTTCGCCCATGAGTTTGAGTAGGACGACCTGCTCTTCAATCGCCTCTAAAACGGCGGAGAGGTCTCCCGAGAAGTTCCCGCCCTGTTTCACCAAGTTTGCAGACCCCGACACAATTAGCTTGTCTTGACGATTCTCCTCAACCAGCGACTGTAAGGCCTGGACTGCAGCCTCGACAAAGGTTCGACGCTCCGGGGCGAACTCGGCAGCGATTCCAGTCAACTTGGTTTTCACCTCTGTGAGTGAGCTTCCAAGCAACATTCCATTCAACCGTCCCCTGAGCTCTTGAACAAGCTCCTCATCGACTGCTTGACTGAAATCGATCTGCTGCTGCTGGATTCGCCCTGAATCTGCAATCAACATAAGAAGAACGCGGTGCGAAGCAAGCGGGATCAGCTCGATGTGCCGAACACTGCTTCGACCTAAGGATGGATACTGAACCATTGCAAGGGAATTTGTCAGCTGGGCGAGTTGTCGAGCCGCGCGTTCGACAATGTCATCCAGATCAGTGGCGTTTGAAAGAAAAGCTTCAATCGCTGCGCGCTCAGCGCTAGAGAGCGGCTTTACTTCTCCCAGTCGATCCACAAAAAGTCGATAACCCTTGTCGGTCGGGATTCGCCCGGCTGAGGTGTGGGGAGCAACGATTAGCTCCTCTTCCTCCAGCAGTGCCATGTCGTTTCGAATGGTCGCAGCAGAAACGCCCATTGGATGTCTATCGAGAAGGGCCTTCGAGCCCACTGGCTGATTGGAGTAGATGAAGTCCTGAACGATAGCCTTCAGTACTTCAAGAGATCGTTCCGGGATCATTGGCACTCACCTCCATCGAGTGCCAATTCTAAGCGAGTAAACCCTAGCTCAGCAGATCGAGCACGATTCCATCAATCAGAAGTCGACCTGGCGCACTGGTTGCGATTCTGCCTTCAGGAAGAATTCGAAGCAGTCCTCGCGCGATTGCTGATGAAACCTTCTCCTGCGAAATTCCCAGCTCCCGAATCAACGCGAGCTCGGTTCCAGAGGAGCAGCGCAATTCCAACATAAGTCGCTCTTCAAGGTGGGTTCTGTGATCAATGTGCTCAATCCCCTGGGCAGGCGAGCCAAATGCCAGAGCTTGCTGGTAGGCAAGCGGGTGCTTTTTATTCCAGAATCTGTTTCCGTTGATGTGTGAGTGCGCTCCGGGCCCGTAGCCCCACCAGTTTCTCGAATACCAGTAAGCCTGGTTGTGAATTGAGGGTACTCCCCAGTTGCTAACCTCGTACCAAATCAAGCCAGCTTCTGCGAATAGTCTCGAAGCGTACTCATACTTCTGGGCATTCAAGTCTTCATCCACCGCTTGGTAGACGCCTCGTGAAATCTGGGCCGCTAGCTTTGTACCCGCCTCGACAATCAGCGAGTATGCGGATATGTGTTCGGTTCCCAACTCAATGGCTTTGGTAACGGTATGCGTCCAAGACTCGAAGGATTCACCAGGAGCGCCAAAAATCAAATCAATGCTTACCCTGAGACCTGCACGCTTAGCCCATGAGACAACGTCGACCACTCGACTTGGGTCGTGAGTTCTATCCAAAGTCTTTAGAACCTGCGCATCGAAACTTTGAACACCAAAACTGATTCGGTTCACACCGATTGTGCCCAGCGTCTCGAGGTAATCAGGTGTGACGGTGTCGGGATTGGCCTCCAGTGTAACCTCTACATCTTGAGCCAGACCGTGAATCGTCTTCAGCGAAGTCAGAATTTCCTCGAGCTGTGACGCTGTGAACAGCGATGGGGTTCCACCTCCGAAGAAAACACTCTGAAGTGCTCCGGTTTGAAATCCAGACAGCTGGACTACTTCGCTGGAGAACTCAATCTCTGAGATCAGCGACCGGTGAAAGTCCGTCTGGCGAACCTCACCTATTTCACTCGCGGTGTAGGTGTTGAAGTCGCAGTAGCCGCAACGAACTTTGCAGAAAGGAATGTGGACATAGGCGTGGAAAGAGCCAGTACTTCGCAAAGACTCGAGTCGGTTGTCCTTGGGCCAGGGTAAGCCCAGCGGAAGTTCCGCGGCCAACTACTTCTTCTTTTCGCCCTTGCCCTCGTCAGAGGACAGCGCTGCGATGAAAGCTTCTTGCGGGACTTCAACGCGACCCACCATCTTCATGCGCTTCTTTCCCTCCTTTTGCTTCTCAAGGAGCTTTCGCTTCCTGGAAATATCTCCTCCGTAGCACTTAGCGAGAACGTCCTTGCGAATGGCTCTTATGGTCTCGCGAGCAATGATCCGTGAGCCGACAGCGGCCTGGATGGGAACCTCAAACTGCTGCCTTGGGATCAGCTCGCGAAGTTTGGTGGCGATTCTGGTGCCGTGTGCATAAGCCTTGTCCTTGTGCACAATTGAGCTAAATGCATCGACCTTCTCGCCTTGCAAAAGCAGATCAACCTTAACCAAATCGCCGGACTCGTAACCGTTGTCCTCGTAATCCAAAGAGGCATACCCTTGGGTCTTGCTCTTTAGGTTGTCAAAGTAATCGAAAACGTTCTCTGCTAGCGGCAGGTTGTAGCGCAGCTGCACACGGTCCTCGCCAAGGTATTGCATGTCAATAAGAGTTCCTCTTCTCGACTGGCATAGCTCCATGATTGTGCCGACGTAATCCTTAGGAGCGAGGATCGTGGCCTTAACCATCGGCTCCTTGACGTCCTTGATCTTGCCTTCGGGAAACTCAGATGGATTGGTGACCACGAACTCAGTGCCGTCCTCGCGCCTGACGTTATATACAACTGATGGTGACGTTGCAATCAGCGAAAGATTGAACTCGCGTTCTAGACGCTCAGTGATGATCTCCAAGTGCAAGAGCCCGAGGAATCCGCAGCGGAAGCCGAAACCCAACGCTGCTGATGTTTCTGGCTCATAAACCAGAGAGGCATCGGAGAGTCGAAGTTTGTCGAGTGCTTCACGAAGATTTGGGTAGTCACTGCCGTCAATTGGGTAGATTCCGGAGAAGACCATCGGCTTTGGCTCTGCGTAACCCTTTAGGGCAACGGTTGCTGGCTTCTGCTTGGCGGTTACAGTGTCACCGACCTTGGACTGTCTAACATCTTTCACGCCAGTTATGAGGTAGCCGACTTCACCAACCCCCAGACCCTTTGTTGCCATCGGTTCGGGGCTGATAACGCCAATCTCAAGTAGTTCGTGATTTGCCTTGGTCGACATCATGGTGATCTGCTCGCGTGGACTTAGCTTCCCGTCAACCATTCGCACGTAGGTCACCACGCCTCGGTAAGAGTCATAAACCGAATCGAAAATCATCGCTCTGGCTGGTGCATCTGGATCGCCGACGGGGGCCGGGACCTTGCCGATGATTACATCGAGCAGCTCCGACACGCCAACTCCAGTTTTGCCTGAAACTCTCAGGCAATCAGCTGGGTCGCCACCAATTAGACTCGCCAACTCTTCGGCATACTTTTCTGGCTGAGCTGCCGGAAGGTCGATCTTGTTCAATACCGGGATGATCTCCAGGTCGTTCTCCATGGCCAAGTAGAGGTTTGCTAGCGTCTGAGCTTCAATGCCCTGAGCCGCATCGACCAGTAGCACGGCTCCCTCGCAGGCGGCAAGCGAGCGTGAAACCTCGTATGTGAAGTCAACGTGCCCTGGGGTATCAATCATGTTTAGGGCATAGGTCTTGCCTTCAAATTCCCAAGGCAGTCGAACAGCCTGAGATTTAATGGTTATGCCACGCTCACGCTCAATATCCATTCGATCAAGGTATTGATCACGCATCTGGCGATCATTCACAATCCCAGTCAGCTGAAGCATGCGATCTGCAAGCGTTGACTGACCGTGGTCAATGTGAGCAATGATGCAGAAATTCCTAATCATCTGCGGGTCGGTCTGGCTAGGAACTAGACCGTT
>CAYTOH010000016.1:0-12013 GCA_964439375.1 uncultured Aquiluna sp. | reverse complement strand
CAATCTCAACTAGCTTTCCGTTCTGCATAACTGCAATGCGGTGAGCCAGCATGTCAACAACCGCTAGGTCGTGAGAGATAAAGAGGCAGGCGAACTTTAGGCGGTCCTGAAGCTCTAGCAATAGCTCTAGGAACCTTGCCTGAACGGATACGTCGAGTGCGCTAGTTGGCTCATCGGCAATCAGTAGGTCTGGGCGCAGAGCTAGTGCTCTTGCAATACCAACGCGCTGACGCTGACCACCCGATAGCTCGTGTGGGTAGCGGTTGCGGTAGGAACGAGGGAGCTCAACCGAGTCAAGCAGGTCCTCAACCATGACATTGAGCTCATCGCCCTTGCCTCGGCCAGCAAGTAGTAGCGGCTCCCCGATGCTCTCACCGATAGGAAGGCGAGGGTTTAGCGAGCTACCTGGGTCCTGGAACACAATTCCGGTGTGCTGGCGCAGGCTGCGGAGCTTCTTTTGGTCAGCTCCTGCAATCTCCTCGCCAATTAGCTTGATGCTTCCTGCGGAGACTGGCAGCAGGCCGATTGCGGCGCGACCAACAGTGGTCTTTCCAGAACCGGACTCTCCAACCAGACCCAAGATCTCACCCGGGAAGATGTCGAAGCTGATGTCGCTTGCTGCAGTGAAGGCAGGAACACGGCCACGCTTTGGATAGGTGATAGTTACACCCTCAAGCTTTAGCACTGGGTCGCCAGAGATAGTTAGCTCGCGCTTTGCAACGCTGCCCAGCTTTGGAACCGAGGCGAGTAGAGCTTGGGTGTAGGGGTGGGCTGGGCGGTTGAAGATTTGGTCTGCAGTGCCCTGCTCAACGGTGAGACCGTCCTTCATGACAAGGATTCGGTCTGCCATATCCGCAACAACACCCATGTCGTGGGTGATAAGAACTACAGCTGAGTTGAGCTTGTCCTTCAGGTTGCGCATCAGGTCAAGGATCTCAGCCTGAACTGTTACATCCAGTGCAGTGGTTGGCTCATCGGCAATCAGAAGTCCTGGGTCACAGGCCAGCGACTGCGCGATCATGGCGCGCTGGCGCTGACCACCAGAGAGCTGGTGAGGGAACTTGTTGAAGGACTTCTCTGGGTTTGGAATCTCCACCAGGGTGAGAAGCTCAATTGCCTTGGCCTTGGCGTCCTTGTTGGTGATTGGGAAGTGAGTCTTTAGTGCCTCAACAATCTGGAAACCGATGGTGTAGACGGGGTTTAGAGCAGTCATTGGCTCCTGGAAGATGTACGCGACTTCCTTGCCCCTGAACTTGCGGATCTGAGACTCCGAGACGCCCAGCATTTCGGTGCCGCGAACCTTCACTGAGCCCGAAACTCTTGCATTTGATGCAAGCAGGCTCATCAGACCCATCTGTGAGGAGGACTTACCGGAGCCAGACTCGCCCACGATAGCCAGAACCTCGCCTGCGGCGACCTCGTAGTTCATGTCGATGGCTGCTGGATACCAGGTGCCATCGACCCAGAACTCGACGTTGTAGTTCGAGACCTTTAGGACTGGTTCGTTAGAGGTTGCCATTGAATTGCTCCTTACGTGCGACAATCTCAGGGTGAAAAGACCCACCTCGAGCTACGTCATTGCATTTACAAGTTTGTTCTTCGCTGGCATTGCCAGCCTGCAGGGCTTCTACACCAGCTTCGAAGCTGGAATCAGAGGCGTTGCAATTGTTGTGCTGATCTTGGGCATTGTTTACGCCTACTACGTCATCCCAGCCCTCAAGGTCGAGTCTGACAAGGTTTACATCCTCAACCCACTGACTCGCCACGAAATTGGCCTTGGGGCGATCGAGGAGGTCGACACCCGCTTTGCCTTGAACCTCAGTGGTGACTTTGGCAAGGTTTCGGCTTGGGCTGCTCCAGCTCCCTCGAGACTCAGACACCGCAGCCACCCCAAAGAGGACTTTGCTGTCTTGGGCCTCAAGGAGGGTGAAGAGGTTCGCCCCAGCGACCTTCCCAGCACCATTACCGGCTCTTTCGCCATGCAGATTCGCAAAGCCATGGCTGAAAATCCCGCTGACACCAGCTACCTCCGAGCCCCAAACTGGGCTGGCATTTTGACCATGGCCCTTCCGGGCTTGTTGGTAGTGATTACCCACCTTTAGGCTGCCTTCTTCTCGCTCTTCGCACGCTCACGGTCCTTGCGGGTGATTCTGCGCTTCTGACGAGGGTCAAAGGCATCACGAAGACCGTCACCAATGAAGTTGACGCAAAGTGCGATTGTGACGATGAATAGACCTGGCCACCAGAACAACCATGGGTAGATGGTGAAGGAGTCCTGGTTCTGGCTGATTAGAAGTCCAAGGGAAACATCCGGTGAAACAACACCGAAGCCAAGGAAGGACAGACCGGTCTCCAAAAGGATTGCGGATGACATCAGAAGGGAAACCGAGACGATAACAACACCCATCGCGTTTGGCAGGATGTGCTTGAAGATGATGCGACGGTTAGAAGCGCCCGCAACCCTTGCAGCATCAACGAACTCACGTTCGCGAAGCGATAGGAACTCGCCTCGCACCAAGCGGGCAAGTCCGGTCCATGTAAACAGGCCCAAGAACAGTGCCAGCATGAAGACACCGAGGTTTCCAATCTGAATACCGATAACAGCTCCAACGATTAGAGCTGGGACGGTGATGATCAGGTCGGTGAATCTCATGATTAGCTGGTCAATCCACTTGCCGAAGAAGCCAGAGAGTGCGCCAAGAACTGTTCCAATGATGGATGCCACGATGCCGATTACAAACATAACGGTGATGGACTGCTGGGCTCCACGCATAACTAGAGCGAAGTAATCCTTACCGATGGTGTCCTGACCAAACGGGTGTGCACCGATCTGAACTCCAGTACCGTCAATGAACTCTGGGAAGACATCCAAGGTTGGCTCACCAAAGTTGGTGAACTCCGGAATGTCATCGATACCCCACTGCCACCACCCCGGCACACGGATTGGAGCTTCAGCAGTCCCCAGCTGAATTCCACCGGCGGTGAAAACGAAGAGGATGATGAAGATCAACACAAACAGTGAGACCATGGCGGCGCGGTGGCGCACAAAGCGCCTCAGGACGATCTGCCCCTGGCTGAGGCCAGCGGTTTCTCTTTGCTCTAGAAGTTCTTCTGAACCCTGAGCCTCTGTGTTTTTGTTCTCTGCCATTTACTTTGTCACCCTAATTCGTGGATCCAATGCGGAGTAGATAAGGTCTGCAATCAAGTTGAAAACCAGTGCCGAGATGCTTGTCACTAGGACAACACCCATAACACCGTTCAGATCAACTCGCTGAAGCGCTTGGTTGAAGATAGTTCCCATACCTCGCCAGCCGAAGACCTGCTCGGTAATAATCGCTCCGCCCAGAACACCAGCGAAGTCGAACGCCATGATGGTGGTGAGCGGGATTAGTGAGTTGCGGAAAGCGTGACGCATAATCACGGTGCGCTCGTTCAGACCCTTAGCCCTTGCGGTGCGGATGTAGTCCTGGTTTAGGACCTCAAGTAATGAGGCCCTTGAGAAGCGAACGTAGCCCGCAAGGGAGATGAGCATCAGCGCCATGGTTGGCAACAAGAGGTGCGTAAACGCATCGATGCCGGTAATCCAGTAGTCAGCCTGGAGGTCCAGGGTTGAATCACCCACGGTCCTGATTGGGCGGCCGAAGGCTACATCGAACATGTACTCGTTCCAGCTCTGCATGAAGCGATCTAGAACGATTACGCCTGCGTTGATGAAGGCAACAATCGCCGCAGTACGTGCTGCCGCTCTGCGGTCATCACCACCAAATAGAAGACCGGAGACAATGCCCACACCGATCGCTGCAAGAGCTAGCAGAGGCATAAGTGCGCCGTCGAACTCCGAAGAGAAAACTGGCTGCATGACGAAGTAGAACACTGGAGTCAGTGCCGCCATGGCCAGAGAGATGACTGTTACTCGACGGTTTGAAATACCAGTGGACAGCTGAGTCACACCGAGCGCGACACCAACTGCCATAACGGTGATTAGAACCGGTCCGAGTGCAGGCTCAACCAACCATCCGGAGGACGAGATGAAGAAGAGCACCACTGCGGTGGAAGCGGTCGCTACACCGAAGTTGATTAGAAGTCTGATCTTGTCGCCACCCATGATGCCGGTCCAGAAGATACCTGATGCCAAGCTCAGTCCGACAATCCACTCGGTTGAGATGGTTGGGAACTCGAGGAAGTCGTTGAAACCAATCGCACCGTACTGCTTCAAAAGCACCGCGACCCAGAAGATCGGAAGTGAGTAGAACAGGAATGCGACGAAGGTAACCGAGTAGTCAAAGCGGCTGTACTGACGAAGGGCAGTGATGATACCGATTGAGATACCGATGATGATCGACAAAATGGTTGCGGTGATGACCAAGCGAATAGAGATTGGGATAGCCAATGACATCGCGGTCAAGATAGGCGCACCATCTAGGCCAATGCCCAGAGTGAAGTCACCCCACAGGAAGCCAAGCACGCCCTCTAGCCACAAGAAGTAGCGGATAGGGGCTGGGACATCCAGCTGTAAGTCTTTGGTGTACTGCTCAATCAGATACTGAGCGTTTGGCTCAGTCGAGAATCTCAGGTCCTCTAGAGGGTCACCGGAGACGGCAGTAAGGAGATAAATCAAGAATGTGGACCCCAATAGGATCAGCACCATGGCGCCAAGCCTGCGGGCAATGTAAGCAAACAAACTAAGTTCCTTCGTCGTTGAGAAACAGACTGCTAAGAGCCTAATCCCTATTTCAGAATTCAGCCCCACGAACCCTAAGGTCCGTGGGGCTGAATTTTGGCCTAGCTAGAGATTACCTCCAGCGCCACTCCCAGTAGTTCCAAACTAGGTTTGGTGAGAATGGTCCAGGCTTGATGTTCTGAAGGCCGGTCCTGATCGCAGCAACCTGTGGGTGCTGGAAGATAGGCAGACCAACTGCATCCTTGAAGTACTCCTTCTCGAATGCAAGGTTCACTGCGAAGCGCTGTGCGTCGGTTAGGTTACCGAAGTGCTTCGATAGCTCACGCTCTACGGTTAGGTTCTTCCAACCGAAGTAGTTCTGTGAACGTGGCTTGTCAGTTGCCTCATCCCAACCGTACAGAGCACGGATTGAGTTGAAGAAGGTTGAGGTCTGGCTCCAAGCGAAGAACTGGATGTCGTGTCTTCCAGCACCTAGCTGTCCACCCCAAGCAACCTGTGGGTTTGAGATGACCTTGATGCCAGCCTTAGCAGCTGCAGCAACAATTAGGTCAGCCTGGCCCGAGCGGCGCTCGTTGGTAGGAGTACCCCACAGCATACGTAGCTCCAGTTGGTTGGAAGCGTTGTAGCCGTGCTTAGCAAGTAGTGCACGAGCCTGGTTCAAACGAACGGTCTCGCTGGCTAGGTAAGGCGCGATGCCGTTCTGAGCCTGCATTCTTGCGTGGTTTGGGTTGGTGGTGAAGTAAGGAGTGATTGAGTTCAACGGTCTTGCGTTGGCGTCAACACCCTTTACTAGCTTGTCAACGATCTCCTGACGAGGAACAGTTAGTAGGAATGCACGACGCAGGTCGGCAGCCTTGGCTGCACTCATTCCCTTCCAAGCTGGACCAGTCATGTCGATGTCGATGTGCTCGTAAAGCGCAGCGGAGCTACCTAGAACGGTGGTTCCACGCTGACGCTGAAGAGCAGCAACAGACTCGCGAGTTGGCTGAGGCAGCATTACGTCGACTTCACCGTTTGCAAGTGCCTGAGCAGCTGCGGTGGCGTCGTTAATGATGACTAGCTGGAAGTTCTTGATTGAAGGCGTTGGGCCTGACTTGTAGCGAGGGTTCGCCACCATGGTCACGCTGCGGCCTGGAACTGCACTGCTAACAACGTATGCACCGGAAGAAACTAGAAGCTTCGGGTTGGTGTTTGCGTTGACGCCAGTGGTGTTCAGGATGTTGTAAGCAGTGTTCCACTGGTCAGCAATCCTCTTTAGAGTGCTCCAGTTCTTCTCACGAACAGCCTTGAAGAAGCGCACCTTTGCAGCCTGGTTGGAGTCGTTAGGGAATGCCAGCTGGGTTAGAGCGTGAACAGGCTTTCCTAGACCAATCTGGATCTCCCAGTTGGATACGAACTCGTCGTAGGTGAAGGTGATGGTACGTCCACCGTCAGAGATGACAGGGAACTTGGTGATCTTCTCGGTACCTGCACGCTTACCAGCGGAGTCCCAAAGGGTTCCGTTTGCTGGGTTGTCGTAGTTACCGGATGAGATTACCCATGACAACAGCACGTCGTAGGCGTCAATTGGCGCGCCGTCAGACCACTGTAGGCCTGGCTTCACGGTGTAACGCACACGTAGTGGGTTGTCCGAGATCTTGGTGTAGGTTCCAAAGCCAGTCTTCTTGATGAGCTGTGCCTTGTCGTTGTAGTAGTTGAAGCCGTCTCCAGTTAGGTAGGAGATGACGGCATTCTCAACTAGGTTGTGCTGACGGTGGGAGGAGTTCAGCGAGGTTGGGGTGTTTGACCCAACGTAGCGAACAGTGTCCCTAGTGTTTGCATTCGCAGGTGCGATACCTAGCGAACCAGCCACAAGAGCAGCAGTAGCTGCTCCAGCCGCCCAGCGCAATACGCGCGATAGTTTCATTACTGTCTCCTTGCTTTCTTTCCCCCTCCCCAAGGAGGGAGAAGTCAATCGTTCAAAACTATAGAACAGTGAAAGCCTTAGGTGTTAGTCGAAAGTTTCACAATTGGTAACCAACTGACATCGCGTTATCCAATCGTTATGCAAGCGTTTCCAGTGAACCCTTGATTTGGCGCGAATTTATCGGGATTTCGCCCAAATCCAGAGTTTTCCGAATTTCAGAATGTTTTTTTGTAACAAAACTTAGGAATTCGTTGTGTCTGAATAGAACTTGCCGTCTAACCAGAAGAACGCTGAGACTTAGCTGGATAGTCTTTCTGGGTGAAGAGCGATTTGGCAGCCCTGGGAGCAATTTTGCTCTGGGCTTCTCTTGCCGCATTGGGGTCATCGCTCACCCACATTCCGCCGCTGCTGCTCACAGGTATCGGGCTCCTAATTGGATCACTGATTTCATTGCCTCTGGCCAAGTTCAACATCGCATCGCTGAAGGTGAAGCCAAAAATCCTTCTGGTTGGGGTTTACGGCCTATTCGGGTTTCACCTAGCCCTATTTGCAGCCCTTCAGAATGCTCCTGCGGTCCAAGCCAACCTCATTAACTACCTATGGCCACTGCTAATAGTTGTCCTAGCGCCTGCGTTTAACGGGCAGCAGCTGAGACTGCGCCAAGCACTAGCAGCCGTCATTGGATTCATCGGCGCTGCACTAGCAATCCTGTCGGGCAGTAGCCTCACGGCAGAGCTTGAAATTGGCTACCTTTACGCATTCTTGGCGGCGGCTATTTGGGCCAGCTACTCACTTCTCACAAAACGGATGGGGGGCTTTTCCACCAGCGCAGTCGGTAGCTTCGCCTTTGTCTCGGGAGTCTTAGCCATAGCAGCGCACTTCGCTCTTGAAGAGCCTGCGGCTATCGCGGCAACTGACTGGCCATTACTTATCGTTATGGGACTTGGGCCGTTGGGCGGAGCTTTCTACCTCTGGGATTACTCACTCAAGAATGGCAACGCCCAACGAATTGGGCTGATTTCCTTCGCAACCCCGTTGCTATCAACCCTGTTCCTGATTCTGGTCACCGGCCAAACCCCATCCGCCCTACTATTTGTCTCTGCTGCCTTGATTGTCGGTGCGGCCTATGTGGGAAGAGGTGAGTAGGTGAGCTTTCGAAAGCGCAACCTAGTTCTACCTGTCTACATACCGTCTTTTCTTCTCTCTGCTGCTGAGGGAGCGCTACTGCCGATCTTGCCCGTGTCAGCAACTATTTATGGGCTTGGCTTGGCTGAAGCTTCGGTAGTTGCAGGAGTAATGCTTGTGACGGCCATGCTGTTTGAGATTCCAGCAAGCTGGATCACCACTCGCATAGGCGAGCGCCGAGCCATGCTGATTGCGACAGTAAGCGCCGCCGCACTCCTAGCATTTGCATTCTTGGACCTCGGTTATTGGGCGCTGCTATTGGCAGCGGCCGGCTTTGGCGCAAGTCATGCGATGTTTGGTCTTGCAAGGCACTCACTGCTCACCCACATGACATCTGGGCCCAACCGCCCCAAGGCCATGGCTCTGCTTGGTGGGATGTTTAGGGGAGGTTGGGCTTTTGGCCCAATAATCTCTGGCTCAGTAATCCTCGCTTTTGGCCTTCAAGCTGGTTATTTGGTGGCTATCTTCATGGCCCTGCTCGCAGGAGCTTCTGTGCTATCGGTAAAGGCGGAAAAGCTCAGTAGCACCCCGTCTGGCCTGCACGGCAACATCTGGGTCGTAGCCAAACGTGAGGCACCAAAGCTCCTTACCTTGGGTATCGCGTCAGGCATTATCTCGGGAGCTCGGACCATAAGGCTCATTGGCCTGCCCCTGCTAGCAGTTGCGCTCGGTATTGACGCTGCCACGAGCTCACTGATTTTTGGCATCACGGGCCTTATCGACTTTGCCCTCTTTTATGTCTCAGGCCTAATCATGGCCAAATACGGCAAGTTCTGGTCCTCGGTTCCAACCCTTTTGATGCTGGGAGTTGCTTACATTTTTACCTTCTGGGTGACGGACCTCTTTACCTTCTGGATTCTTGCCGCCCTAACCGCGCTCGCGAACGCCATCTCCGCTGGGATCAATATGGTGCTGGGGGCTGACATGGCACCTGAGGGAGCTCGGAGTGAGTTCTTAGCCTCGTTTAGGCTCCTCACCTCAGGTGGCAGCGCTATTGCCCCGGTGATAATTGCTTCCCTTACCGCGTTGATAAGCCTGCCCGCTGCATTGGCTATAACTGGTCTCGGCAATTTCTTAGGCGCTTATCTGTTCTGGAAATACCTGCCTATCTACGCCCCCGATCACAAAGGCAACTAGGGCAGCAGAAAACTCTCCGCACTAGCGGTCTTGCACACCACCCCAGAACCCAGGGCAAGCGGATAACGAAAGATTGCGCAAAGCTCCAATTCAGATCGCGATCCCCTCACCCTTGGGTTGATAACTGCGAGGTCTAGGCGTCGCGCACTCGGGGCTGACTCCAGGAAAGTTCTTATGTTCATTGAGAGCTGGTTCGGGTTTGGCGCACCAGCCCTTAGCGCCCTGTCGTGCCCATAGACAACTGCTGCATCAACTACGCCTTGAAGCCGGTGGGAGTAGGCCATTGCGGAAATGACATTCGCACCCAACAAAATGGCCATTACAACTAACGCTAGATAGCCGGCAACCAGCGGAGCGATAGTCCCACTATCGTGGCGCCATTGCAGCACTTTGAACCGCTTCCGCATTGTTTATCCATACCCTGAGTGTGATGATGTTGCCCCTCGCGCAGTTTCCGCAGCTCAGGGTGTATTTGGTTATGGTCTTGCCCCAGCTGTTTGCAAGAGGAGCGAGCTGGCGCTGCATCTGGGCTGGCAGCTCACTGGGTTCCTCGATCGAGAGTAGGGTTCCCCGCAGTGCATGCCTCGCGATTGACTCTGCCGCGAGCTGATCGCCCAGCTGCCCGAAAAGCTGCGCCATTGGGGCTATTGGCAGAAGCAGCAACGTTAGCCACAGAACCAGCTCAAGAGGCGTGGATCCGCTAGAGCCGCTCAGTCGCCGCCGCCACATTTATCTCACCGCTGGCAAACTGCCCAATCAGCCCAAGTCCAGGGAGCGAGTAATCCACGGCCACATGAGTGAGTTCAATTCCCCGATGCTCTTTGACTTCAAAACTCGCGAGCTCAGGTATTGAGATATCCAAGCGCCTCAGCAGGTAATCCTCTTGGCTTTGGGCACCATACCGAGCAGCCTTGCTCGCAGCTTCAATGGCGGCATCTCTAATCACTAGGTTGTAGTAGCCGGCCATGGATAGTGCCAGAGTGGTCAGCGACACAAGGCTGGCTAGGGCAATATTCGCCACCCCCGCCAGCACCGCATTCCCTTCATCTTTCAAAATGAGACCACGCGGTTCAAAGCCGACTCGAAAACTCCTTCCAGGGCGGGGCCTGCAAAAGCCCAGATCACCACCACAAGCCCTGCGGTCATAAGGGTTATCAGCACCCAGCCAGGTACATCCCCAGCATCATCTCTCAGGTCCAGCTTTGTCATTTTCTTTCCTTTCATAATTGCTCGGCGAGCACCAACATCGAGGGGAAAATCGCAAACAGCACCGTCACCGGAAGAATCAGGAAGATCACGGGGACAAGCATTTTGGTTTCGTTCGCACCAGCCTGTTTCAACAATCTGCGTTGCAGCATCGCCCTTGAGGCCGCTGCGTGAGCAATCACCTGGTTAGAAACAGGAGCGCCGCGCAAAATAGCAACGGAGAGCTTCTCGCAGAGTTCAATTAGCTGCTGATTCGGTAGCTGTTTAGAAAGCCGACCCAGTTCATCAACCAAGTCAGCACCCAACTCCAGATCTTGAATTACTTGGGAAAAGGAATCTGCAAGCAATCCACTTGCCCGAGGAGTGAGCCACCCGAGCGCCACATTCACAGGCAAACCGTTGCCTAGTAAAAGGCCCAGTGCCTGAGCAAAATCCGGCAATTCGAAGTCAATTTGCTTTAGGTCTTTATTGCTCGCCATGAGTTTTGAGACAAAGTTGGCAAATCTCCGACTCTTGAATCTAGGGGTTGGCAGGTGTTGAGCAAGAATCCGCGCACTAAGAGCCATGAAACAACCGCCCCGGCATTGTCAGCGCGCCCATTTTGTTTACCAGCGCATAAGCCACCATCGATAGCAATAGCCCAAACACCAATACAACCGACCCAAGTTCGGAAGCAAAGGCCTCTTTGTTCTGAGGAAGTTGAATCAGGACTAGGGCGATAAGCCATGGAGCTACCAAGGCAATCTTTGCGCTCCCAGAGACCCAACCCTGCTTCGCCATTACCTGGCCTAGGAGCGCTTGCTCTTGACGCAGATCAGTGGCTGCCTGCTCCCAGGTTTGAGCCATGCCATGACCTCCGAGCTCATACCCAAGTTCGATGAGCAACGCTAGGAAATCTGCATGCCGAGACCCTATGGATTGTCGAAACTCAGCGAGTGCCAGCTGAATTTCTAGTCCCCGGTCGAGGTCTCGACCAAGCTGACCAAAGTGTTTTCTGAGCTGTAGGGGCCCGGACTCTGCCAAATACTCAAGCTGCTCGGAGAGGGCTATGCCGCTCTGGGTGGCATTTTGAAATGAGTCGTAGACCTGCGGCCAGAGTTGGTCAAACTTCTCTTGCCTTGCGTGCCCTTTGAGCCTCAGCACCTCTATTGCCGCAGCAAGAACCAGAATACCTAGGCACAGCGCTAGCCCCACGACACCTGTGAGGATCCCTACTAGGGAAGAAACAATGGAAGCTGCGCCGAGCAGGAGGGTTGCCATCTCTTTAGATCTCCCGCTCAGCCCTGATGCTTCGAGAAGTTCACGATAGAACCGCATCGGTCACCTCCAAAATCTCGGCGACATGCCGGCGGCCATTGGGGTCACGCTTGCAAAAGACCGCGTAGTCAAAAGCTCCAAGGACTGTTGGCCGAAGGAAAGCATCAGTGATGTTCTCTCCAGCCAGCAGTGGTAGCGTCAGCAGCTTTCGAATAGCAGCCTGAGCCGAGTTGGCATGCAGGGTGCAGAGCCCTGGAATGCCGGAGTTCAGTGCCACCAACATGTCAAGGGCCTCAGCCCCCCTAACCTCACCGATGATGAGCCGGCTTGGTCTCATGCGCAGTGCTTGCTTCACGAGCTCTCGAAGTGAGATTTCTCCCGCTCCCTCAATCGAAGCGGGCCTAGTTTGCATGGCAACCCAGTCGGGGTGATTCACGCTTAGTTCGAAGGTGTCCTCGCAAGAAACCAGTCGCTCATCTGGACCTAGCTCATTCAACAACGCTGTCATGAGCGTTGTTTTTCCGGCCTGTGTAGCGCCCGCAATCAAAATGCTTTTTTGATTGCGCATTGCCTGCTGCAGTAGCTCAAACTGATCGCTTCTTAGCACTCCTGCCTGGAGTAGCTGGTCGAGCCTAGTGAGA
>CAYTOH010000015.1:0-12641 GCA_964439375.1 uncultured Aquiluna sp. | reverse complement strand
GCAGACGCACCAGATTTAGGTTCTGGCGCCGAGAGGCGTGGGGGTTCAAGTCCCTCTACCCGCACCAACAAAAAGCCCTGAGAAATCAGGGCTTTTTCGCTTTTTTGGGATTTCTCAACCTGCAGTGACGCCTCGCCTACTTAGGGTTGCGCACTGAAGATGGTCGATTTGAGGTTGATGTGGATGATTTTCGCCCCAACTGAAAACCCCAGCTCTGCTCAGATTGAGTAAAGCCGGGGTCTTCACAAACTACTTGGTGATTGAAACCTTGTTCTTCGCGTGGTTGATCTTGAACTTGTAGGGACCGCGGCGAATAACCTCGGTATCCTCTCCACCCTCAGACTCAATGCCCAGTTTCTTGGCAATCTCTGCAAAGAACTTCTTCTGGGAGTCGAGCGTCAGCTCAGTGCCCTGATACCAAGCTGTAGAGGAGCCCAACTTGCGCTTGGCAATTGCCACCGAGCCATCGACATCGCAGTCCTTATAGGAGGCGACCAAGGAAGCGCCGTTGAGTCTTGCCAGCTCGCTCCAGAGCTTGGTGATGTAGCCATTGGATAGCTTGACTTCCTGCTCGGGACGGAGCGGGTAGAACTCCTCGACATAAACACCGATCACGTCCTTCACCAACTTGCCGCCATACCCACCGAGTTTGACTCGCAGGGTGCGATCGGCAATGTTGGAGAAGTAGCCAACCACCAGGTTGCCGCCCCCAAGAGCGTACTCAGTGAAGGCCTGCTCCTGATTGTCAGAGAGCATGTGAACCATTGGCATCAGAACTAAGTCGTACTCCCCTAGCTCCTCTTTTGTGGCATCGGGGTGGACGAAGTCAACCCTTAGGCCAAGCTCCCAAAGGGCCCTGTACCAGGTGGCAACAGTGTCCGGATAGCTCAGATCCTGGGTTGGCAGGTTTGCTTGCATAAGTGCCCAATACTGCTCATAGTCATAGACCATGGCAATCTTTGCTTTGTCAGTTGGATACTTTGCGACCTCAGGGTGTGCTTTGAGTAGCGCTCCAAGTTCGGAAACCTCTCTAAACACCCTGGTGTCTTCTCCAGCGTGGGGCACCAGAGCAGAGTGGAAACGCTCTGAGCCTGCCTGACCCTGACGCCACTGGAAATACATCGCGCCCTGCGAACCGCGCGCCACAAAGCTAAGGCTGTTGCGGATCTCCTGCCCAGGAGTTTTAGCGTAGTTGCGAGGCTGCCAGTTCACCGCCGAGGAGCTGTGCTCCATCAGAAGCCACTGCTTACCTTTGGCAAAGCCTCGGGTTAGGTCAGCCTGTTGAGCGAGGTCGATGTGGTTCAGCGGGTCGTGCTGAGCAAGGTAGTGATCGGTGGAAACGAAGTCGACCTCTTTGGCCCAGGCGAAGTAATCCATCGCATAGGTGAACTTCATCGACATGAAGTTGGTGGTTATTGGATTCACCTGGTCGTACTTGCGAATGATGTCGCGCTCCATCTTGTAAAGCTCGAGGGTGACATCGGAAGAGAAGCGCTTGAAATCAATCTGCTGTCCTGGGTTTGGGTGAGTCCCGTCAGGGGTGCGCTTAGGAACTGGGATCTCATTCCAGTCGTAGTAACGCTGAGACCAGAAATCGGTGCCCCAAGAGCTGTTTAGCTCTTCGATAGATGCGTAGCGACCCTTTAGCCACTCAATGAAGCGCTTTCTGGACTGCTCGCTGTAGTCATAGGGTGCGTGGCAGCCGTACTCGTTGTTGATGTGCCACATCTTCACCGCGGGGTGCTTGGCGTATCGCTCTGCGATCTTTTCGACCAGCTGTGCCGCCTTGGTGCGATAAATCTCACTTGACGCCGAGTAGGCCTGACGACCACCGTGAACTAAGGTCACCCCATCGAAATTAACGGGCAACACCTCTGGGTATTTGTGGGTCAACCATGCAGGTGGAGATGCGGTGGCGGTGGCCATGTCAACGCTGATTCCACCCTCGTGGAGCATGCCCATGATCTCGTCAAGCCATGAGAAGTCATATTTGCCTTCCTCGCGCTCAATGTTTGCCCAGGAGAAGATGCCAAGAGAGACGAGGTTGACCCCGGCCTTTTGCATCAGCCGAATGTCTTCCGTCCAGACCTCTTTGGGCCATTGCTCAGGGTTGTAGTCGCCACCAAAGTGCAGGTGCTCTGCGTTGAGCATTAGATTTCCTCTATTTCTATTAGTAGGGCATTTTCTGGAAACAAAATTGGGGCTTTCAAACCGCTGGACTGCAGGAAGGCTCCTGAGAGCTCTACCCCTGAAAGCCAGCTGACCTGTGCACGCTGCAAATACTTGGGCTCGCCCGCCGGGAACACTGCCTTGACCAGGTAATTCTTGTGATTACTCAGCCCAGCAAACCGAATCGCATTTGGCCTTGATGGACCTTGGGTTCCCAGCGTTGCGTAAGCGAAGATTGCGCGCTTGCCATCTTGGGAAACAACTCCGTGAGTGAAGGCTTCATCGTTTTGGTTATCAACCCGAACCATGCGGCCGGAGTGCAAAAGATCACGGTTTGCTTTGTAATAGTCGGCCCAGGTTTTCAGAAGCTTGCGCTCCTCGGGTGTGCACTGGGTAATGTCCCACTCCAGTCCCGCGTGACCAAAGAGTGCAGTGATCGCCCTAAAGGAAAGCTCGTGAACTCGGTAGGTGGTGTGGCTCTTGGTTGGTCCTATGTGCGAACCCAATAGCTCCGGTGGAATCCCGAACTGGGTGTAGCGCTGGATTGACTGTCGCTCCAGAGCGTCGTTGCAGTCAGAAGTCCAGAACCTATCGGCGTGCATCGCCATGCCATAGTCAATTCGCCCGCCGCCTGAAGCGCAGCTTTCAATTTCGAGCCCGGGGTGACGGTTCTTCAACTCATCAAACAGCCGATAGATTGCCAAAGTCTGGTTCCTAACGGCGGCCGCGTTGTTATGCGCGGGCTCAATCAAGAACTTGTTGTGATCCCACTTTATGTAGGCGATGTCATAAGCACTTAAGACGGCATCGACCTGATTCAAAACATGCTCGAAGGCCCCGGGGTGCGTTATGTCCAGGACATGCTGTCTTCTGCCCGAGGGCGGCACTCGGCCGTGTGAATTCAAAATCCACTCTGGGTGAGCACGGTATAGATCGCTATCAACCTGAACCATCTCGCCCTCAAACCAGAGCCCGAACTCCATGCCGCATGACTTGACCTTGTCAATTAGTGGCCCAAGGCCTTTTGGCCAGACGTCCTCTGAAATCACCCAGTCCCCCAGGCCCTGAAGGTCATCCCTTCGGGCGCCGAACCAGCCGTCGTCTAGGACAAAACGCTCAACACCGATCTCCTGTGCAACCTCAGCAAGCTCTGAGAGCTTTTCAAGGTTGTGGTCAAAGTAGACCGCTTCCCAAACATTCAGAGTTAGCGGCCGTGGCCGAATGTTGGTGGGGTGTTTGGGCCTTGAGCGCAGCCACGTGTAACTGCGATTAGTTATCTCATCAAAACCACTTGCCGAGTAAATAGCTGCGACCTGCGGCGCTTGGTAAACCTCGCCCGGGGCCAAGATAACTTCGCCTGGCAAAAGTAGCTCCCCGGCGGCTATGTGAGTCCGTCCGCTCGGCTGGCGCTCAATCATGTGACGCAGGTTTCCAGAGAACAAAACTCCGAGAGCGTAAACCTCTCCGGTTTGGTAACCCGCGCCCTTGGTCATTGCAAGCTGCATGATTGTGTAGTCGTGCGAAGACCTACCCTCACGAAGCTCTCTGGAGAAAATCCCTGACTGAATCTCTCGGCGCTGCGGCTGACGCTCCTTCACCCAACGACCAGTGAAATCCATCGACTCCTGAATCTGATCTGGCAGCGGCATAAACAGACTCAGGTCATCAACTGTGAAGTCTGAACTACCGATGTTCTTCAGTTTTTGCCCGCAAAGCAGCACTCCGCCTGCCGCAAACTCAAAAGAGGCTGTGATTTCAAGTCCAGCAGCCGAGTCTGTAGCCACAACCTGTATTTGGCTTGCGGACTGGGATACCGAACTAATTTCAAAGTTTTGCGAAAAATCAACCCCAGACCTGTGTCCCAACAGAGCGGGTCTTCCGATGTTACCCCTCGAGTTTTCTCGCCAGAGCCCGTTAAACATGGGATCATCAAGCTCGGCATGTGCCACTGGTTCCATCGCCGCAGCGACGTAACTCTCAACTTGAGTGATGGATTGCAGGGCTGGACCCCAGTGCAAAATCTGCGGCGTGCCCTTGGAAAAGTCAAGAAGAAGACTCACTGAGTCTTGTGAAATGTGTGCAAAGCCGGGGTGGGTCAATTCTTATCCTGGGTTGTAGGTGTATCTAGTTTCAACTGATATCTGGGCGGAGTCTAGGACTCCGCCCAGTATCTACTCAGTTGCTGCTAATTCGCAGCTTGTCGCCAGGCCCCTTTCGAAACTTGTAGAGTTCGAACTTGAACTCATTTGACTAGGTGTGTACGAATCTAGGGCGTTTTTCATAAATATTCGAACTAAAAACGACAGAAGTAATCATTCCGTTAGTAAAAAAGTAAGAAAGCTATCAATTTCGCACTACCCTTTTTTGTCTTACAGATTTTTTTTGGAGAACATTGCTAGCAGCACAACGAAAAGCTCGAATTCTAGAAGAGGTTGCGGCCCGCGGAGCCATGAGAATCAGCGATCTTGCTGAGGCGCTTGGCGTATCGGAAGTCACTATTCGGCGAGATGTGGAGACTCTTGCTTCCCAGGGCCTAGTAGATAAGGTGCACGGTGGGGTGACGGCAAACTCGCTGTCTTCCACAGTCGAGCCACCTTTTGCCGCCAACTCAATGCGCGAACAAACCTCCAAGGAGGCCATTGCGGAAGCTGCCTCCAAGTTGGTTCGCTCGGGACAAGCCGTTGCCCTAATGGGCGGTAGTTCGGTATACGCCCTTGCAAAGCGGTTGCGAGATATCCCAAATCTGACGATTGTTACCAACTCCGTTCCTGTCAGCGATCTCTTTGCGCAGTCCCCCAGGGGCGACCAAACAGTCGTGCTCGCAGGTGGGGTAAGAACCCCGACCGATTCTTTGGTTGGCAACATAGCCTCTGAGATTTTCGCGAGATTCAATCTCGACATTGTGTTTATGGGCACCCACGGTATGGATAGTGAGTTTGGATTCAGCTCCCCAAATCTTGATGAATCAGAAACCAACCGCGAGGTGATTAGAAGAGCGGCCAAAGTTGTGATTCTGGCTGACCACACCAAGTGGGGTGTCAGGGGTTTTAGCTCCTATGCCGACTGCGACGCTGCCGATGTCATCATTACCGACGATGGACTAACCTCCGAAGCTTTGAAGACTCTGAAGTCTCAGGTCAAAGAGGTCATCGTGGTTGGTCGCTCATAGCTCGAAGCGTAAGGGAAAACAGGTAACTGCCAATTGGCTTACCAAAGCGAACCGCAACTTTCGCCAGATGGCCTTGCTCCGCGAAGCCTAATTTTTTGTGCAGAGCAATCGAGGCCTCGGCTCCGCGATCTGCAATGACGGCAATCACCTCTTTGATGCCCGCTTTTCGACACTCTGCAATGAGCTCTGCAAGCAGCTTGCTTCCCAGTTTCTTACCGGTGGCTGGAGCTTGGAGATAAATGCTGTTCTCAACAACTTTTTGGTATCCGCTCTTTTGACGCCAAGGCTGCACGAAAGCAAAGCCGATGATTTCAGGGCCCCGGGTCAATACCAAAAATGGAAGGGTGAGCTTGTGGAGCATTTGATGAAGCTCAACCCAATAATGAAGATCTAGCGGCTTATCGTCAAAAGTGATGACCGTATTGCGAATGAAGTAGTTGTAGATGTCCTTGATAGCCGGCAAATCCTCGAACCTCGCGGCCCTAATCTCTTCCTGGGCTTCCGAAACCATTGGGCGCTGTTTCTGGCGGCGGACTAACCGCCACCTGGTTTCGGAATCCACCACTTAGGCACTCCAATCGACTGGATCGAGTCCTAACTCTAGAAGCAGTTTGTTACAGGTGGAAAAAGGCTTTGAACCAAAGAATCCCCGGTAGCTGGAAAGCGGGGATGGGTGAGCGGAAGAAATGACTTTGGCTCGTGTTAGTAGCGGAGCTAGCTCTTGGGCTTGCTTACCCCACAAAATGGCGACCAGTTGTGGCCCACGAACTGCCTGGAGCGCCTTGATGGCAGCCTCTGTGAACTCTGCCCAACCAAAACCCAAGTGAGCTGCGGAGTTCTCTGCCTGTGTTGAAAGGTGTCGGTTGAGGAGCATTACACCCCTACCTTGCCAAGGCTCAATGTCGCCCTGTTGCACCAGCTGAACTCCCAGGTCGGAGCGAAGCTCTTTGAAAATGTTTCCAAGTGTTGCTGGTAGCGGAGTGGTCCCTTTTGGCACTGCAAAAGCCAAACCGATTGCGTGAGCGGGGTTGGGGTAAGGGTCCTGGCCAACAATTAAAACCCGATAGTGGTTTGGCGGATAGGCAAATGCTCGGAGCAAGTTTTGCTTTGCGGGTATGGCTTTTGGGTCAGCATCGAATCTCTGCTCGATGGTCGCCAGCAACTCTTTTTGATCCTGAAGCAGAGCCTGCCAATCCGGATGCAGCATTTGAAACATTTCTCCAGTCTAAAAAGTGCGAGGATAAAACCAGCGCAAAGGAGCCCGCATGCCTATTTCTCACGATCTTCTAAAAGAAGCAGCCACTTACGCTTCAACTCTCAGCGCGATTCGCAGGGATCTGCACCAGATTCCAGAATTCGCACTGAATCTTCCGAAGACTCAGGCGCGAATTCTTGAATCAATCCAGGGCCTCGGAGAAATAACTCTTGGCAAAGGTCTCACATCAATCGGACTCCTAATTCGGGGCGGGCAGCCAGGCCCGACGGTTTTGCTTCGTGCCGATATGGACGCTTTGAGTGTGCGGGAAGAGACTGGGCTCGACTTTGCATCAACCAACGGCTTCATGCACGCCTGCGGCCATGACCTTCACATGGCTGCTGGAGTTGGTGCAGCTCACCTACTTGCCACCCACAAAGACAAACTCAAGGGCAACGTACTGATTTGGTTCCAGCCTGGCGAAGAAGGCCACCACGGTGCCGACATCATGATTGAGGAGGGCTTTTTAGAGCTTTCAGGTGAGCGACCAGTAGCTGCCTATGGACTCCACGTCTTCACCTCGATGCCACTTGGCGCCATCGCATCAAGACCAGGTCCAATGATGGCGAGCGCCGGCGACATGCATGTGACCTTCTATGGCTCCGGCGGTCACGGCTCTATGCCCTGGCTCTCAAAAGACCCAATTACACCAATGGTTGAAGCCATCTCTGCACTGCAGAGCATGCTCAACAAGCGCTTTGACCAGTTTGACCCGGTGATTATGAATGTTGGTTGGATCAGAGCGGGTGACGACGCAACCACCAATGTGATTGCAGACACTGCAAGTTTTGGTGCAACGGTTCGAACCTTCTCAGAGAAGAACACCAAGCTGCTACACGAGCTTGCTCCAAAACTTGTTCACTCCATTGCCGAGGGCTTTGGCCTAACCGCCAAGGTTGAGTTCTCCAGGGCCACCAAGGTCTTGATGAATGACCCAGCTGCTGTAGAGAGAGTGAAGCAGGTCGCTCACGAACTCGTTGGTGAACAGGGCTACATCGACATGCCCACCCCAATCGCCGGTGGTGAGGACTTTGCGTCAATCGTGCAAGAAGTGCCTGGCGCATTTGTATTTGTCGGCGCATGCCCTCCGGGAACTGATGCAACCACCGCACCAACCAACCACAGTGCCAAGGCGATGTTCGATGACTCAGTTTTGCCGCTGTGTTCGGCGATTTTGGCATCGCTTGCGTTTAGGCATCTTGGGTAAGTTAGGGAAACATTCTTGCTTTATGGCGGTTAGTCACCAGATAGTTAGACTGACCAACGCACAAGAGAGGCTTGAAGCCTAAGCAAATGGACTTCCAGATTTCTGAAGACTCTGCTCCCTCGGAATTTATTACCGAGGAGCAGCGTCGTCAGCTCGTTGGAAGGCCTCCCGCTACCGGAGCCTGGATCGTTGGAGACAGCATCGGGAATCGCAAGTTCACCGAGTCCTTCGCGCTAAAGACAGAGTCCGGGCAGGTTCTCCAGAATGCCAGGCTCGCTTTTGAAACCTGGGGAACCCTCAATCAAGATCGCACAAACGCTGTTCTGGTTTTGCATGCTCTAACAGGCGATAGCCACTGCTCTGGTAACTCGGGTCCGGGTCACCCAACCGCGGGCTGGTGGAACGGGCTGATTGGTCCGGGGCTAGCCATCGACACCGATCAATTCTTTGTGGTTTGCCCGAATGTTTTGGGAGGATGCCAGGGCTCAACCGGACCGTCCTCCCTTGATCCATCAGGGAAAGAGTATGGACCTGAGTTTCCACAGCTGACGATTCGCGATCAAGCCCGCGCCTTCGAAGAGCTGGCAAGGCAACTTGGGGTGCACCCCTGGTATGCAATTATCGGTGGCTCAATGGCAGGCATGCATGCACTTGAGATGGTGATCGAGCATCCGGCGAGCACCCAAAGACTCGCGGTGTTGGCTGCACCGCCTTATACAACGGCCGATCAGATTGCCCTGAACACAGTTCAGCTCGAGGCAATCAGGTCTGACAGTAATTTTGCGGGTGGTGCGTACTATGACGCGAAGCCAGGATTTGGTCCTCACAGAGGTCTGGCTCTAGCTAGACGCATGGCACTTTTGAATTACCGCAGCCCTGAGGAGCTAAACGAACGCTTCGGAAGGTCTTGGCAGTCCCAGGTGAGCCCGCTAACCGAGCGTGGCAAGTACGCGGTTGAAAGCTACCTGGATTTTCACGGCAACAAGTTCGTGCGCAGATTTGATGCCAATAGCTACATAACCCTGGTTTCGGCCATGAACTCTCACGATGTTGGTAGGGGTCGCGAATCGATCCCTAAAGCGCTCTCAAGAATCAGCTGTCCAACTCTGGTGCTGGGTGTTGACTCCGACCGACTCTTTCCGATTGCAGGTCAACAGTTGATTGCCGACTCCGTTTCGGGCGAGCTAGTCGGGGGTGGCTTGCAGGTAATTTCTAGCGAGTTTGGTCACGATGGCTTCCTAATTGAGATTGAAGAAGTCTCAACTCGTTTGAGCCAACTGCTGCGGGCATAGAGTGGAGAGCGTGAAACTTCTTCGCGCCAAGATCGCCGTTTGCTTCTTTTTTCTCTCAGGTGGCATGTCACTTGCTCTCTGGGCAGTTCACATCCCGCTAATCGAGAAGACCGTTGGCGTTACCTATGCAGAACTCGGAGCGCTGTTGATCCTCTCCGGCTTTGGCGGCTTTGCCGCCATGCAGATTGCCGGCTGGCTGATTGATCACATTGGCGCAAAAACCACCAACAGAATCGGCGGAGTATTGGTTGGCCTTTCACTTTTTGGACCTGGCTTTGCAGATAACCCGTTTTGGCTCGGATTAGCGATTTTCGGCATCGGTTTTGGGCTATCGGGAGTCGATGTCCCGATGAATGCCGCTGCACTGCAGGTCGAAAAGCAAAATGACCGCGCAATATTCACCTTCTTCCATCTGTTTTGGTCGGTGGGTGGGCTTGCGGGAGCTGCCCTCGGTTTTGTCACGATTAACGCCGGCTTTAGCCAATCTCAAACCCTTCCAGTGGTTGGCTTGATTCTCAGTGCGCTGGCCGTATTTTTTGCAAGTTGGCTCCTGCCAAACCAACCAAATGCAAAGCGCGAAAACAAAGTCGAGAACAGGGCAAGCGGCAAATCCAATCGCAGGGTTTTGGCTTTTGTTGTGTTAGCCGGCGCAATGGGAGCATCGGGCGCCATCATCGAGGGCGTCGCTCAGGACTGGAGCGCGCTATATCTGCGCGACGTTCAGGGATTCTCGGTCGCCCTAGCCGCCTGGGGCTTGGCTGCATTTAACATCGGCATGATCCTGGGAAGACTCTTTATTGACCGAATCGTGGAACGCAAGGGTCGAGGTTTCATTATTCGCTGGGGTTCTTTAGTGTCGGCAATCGCAATTGCCCTGCAGGCGGTAGCGCCTAATGGATCGATTTCCTTGGCTCTCTGGTTCCTGCTTGGGCTTGGCATATCAGGTGTTGTGCCGCAGATTTTTGCCGCAGCTGGGGAGATAGGGGAAACCAGTCATCAGGGCCGAAACATGGCAAATGTCGTGGGCATCACATACATCGGAGCGCTTGCCGGGCCCTCAGTGATTGGACTTGCAACCATCTTCTTACCGCTGGGAGTAGCGATCGGTTGGGGTGCTATCTTGGCAATCTTTATCCTGGTTTCAAACTCAACCTTGGAGAAACTACCTAAATGACTTTGCTTTTCAGCCCCATCAAGCTTCGCGACCTAGAAGTAAGAAACAGGCTATGGGTAGCGCCCATGTGCATGTATTCCTGTGAGCAAAAAGATGGCATGCCAAACGACTGGCACCTTGTTCACCTAGGTGCTAGAGCAGTTGGTGGTGCCGGGTTGGTAATGGCTGAAGCCACAGCGGTTAGCCCAGAGGGTCGCATCACCCCTTGGTGCACAGGTATCTGGTCTGATGAGCACATTGCCCCTTGGAAAAAAGTCACCGACTTCATCCGCTCCCAGGGCGCAGCGAGTGCCATTCAGCTTGCTCACGCAGGTAGAAAGGCAAGCACCTACCGTGCGCAGTCTGGTTCAGGTAGCGTGCCGATTGAGTCAGGCGGCTGGCAGACCGTAAGCTCAACTACCGAAGCTTTCCCTGGCTATGCCGCGCCCCGTGAGCTTGAAGTGAGTGAGATCAAAGCTCTGGTAGCGGAGTTTGCAAAAGCGGCCGAGAGGTCGATTAAAGCCGGATTTGATGCGATAGAGATTCACGCCGCCCACGGCTACCTACTGCACCAGTTTCTTTCACCCCTAAGCAACAAGAGAACCGACGAATACGGTGGATCGCTTGAAAACCGAGCGCGGTTTCTTCTTGAAGTTGTCGCTGCTGTCAGAGGGTCTGTCGGACAAGGGGTTCCGCTAATGGTTCGCTTCAGTGCCACCGACTACGTCGAGGGCGGCTGGGATCAGGCACAAACCAATCAGGTTGCCAGCTGGGCTTACGAGCAGGGCGCCGACCTTTTTGACATCTCTTCTGGCGGCTTAGTCGCAGGGGTAAAGATTCCAACCGGACCGGGATATCAGGTCCCGCTCGCCGAGAGCGTGAAGAATGCTGCAGGAAGCGCTGTTGGGGCGGTTGGTCAAATCACCACCGGAACTCAAGCAGAGGAGATTTTGCAGCGCGGGCTGGTGGATGTGGTTTTGGTTGGTCGCGAGTTTCTGCGCGATGCCCAGTTTGGTTTGCGTGCCGCCCATGAAATCGGGGCTGAGATTAGCTGGCCGGTGCAGTATGAGAGAGGTCGCTGGCCAACTTCCTAAGAGCTGCCGGGCAGGTTTTCTTGATTCTCGGGAATCTTCGCGCTTCCAAGAAGCAACGGCTAGACTTCACTTCGGTCTTTACTGCTTTCGTTCAAAGGGGCACCCTTGTCGAACATCGACAACAACAATCCTGATTCTGGTTTTGGCGCAAACGAGTGGCTTGTAGCCGAGATGTATGGCCAGTGGCTCGAGAATCCCGACTCCGTTGACCGCTCCTGGTGGCCAATCCTTGAGCGCTACCAGCTAGGCCAACAGGGCGAAACTGCCGCTAACTCAGCGAACCAAACTCCAGCAGCCACATCCTCAGCAGTGGGAACCGATTCAACCGTGATTCAGAATTACTCTCAACAACCAGCGGCTACCGAGGCCATCACAATTCCGATTGCCAGAACAACCGACGAAGCCCCAAAGACCGCTCCTGTTCCGGCAGATCTGCCTGCAACGGGCTCAATTCCGATTGTCACTCAGGTAGACGAGGCACAGCCAGAGGTAAACATCCTGCGTGGCATGGCAAAGACCCTTGCCTCGAACATGGACGCGTCACTCTCAATCCCTACTGCCACCTCGGTGCGTCAGGTTCCAGCGAAGCTATTGATTGATAACCGCATTGTCATCAACTCGCATCTGAAGAGAACTCGCGGTGGAAAGGTATCTTTCACCCACCTGATTGGCTATGCCGTCGTGCAGGCTCTAAAGGAGTTCCCTTCCCAGAACGTCTACTACGACGAGATTGATGGCAAGCCAGCCGCAATAACCCCGGCAAACATCAACTTTGGCTTGGCGATTGATATCCCTAAGCCGGATGGCACCAGGGCACTGCTTGTGCCAAACATCAAGCGAGCACAGACGTTGAACTTTGCTGAATTTGTCAGCGCGTATGAGTCACTGGTCAAGCGCGCGCGTGACAACAAGCTAACCGCGGAAGACTTTGCTGGAACGACTATCTCCTTGACCAACCCCGGCGGAATTGGGACCGTGCACTCGGTTCCAAGACTTACCAAGGGTCAGGGCTGCATTGTCGGTGTTGGAGCTTTGGACTACCCAGCCCAGTTCCAGGGCATGGCTGAGGAGATGCTTGCCGAGCAAGGCATCGGCAAAATCTTGACTGTCACCTCAACCTATGACCACCGAGTCATTCAGGGCGCCGGTTCTGGGGAGTTCCTAAAGATTGTCAACGAACTTCTCCTGGGAGAGCGTGGTTTCTACGAGCAGATTTTCTCTGACATGCGCATCCCCTATCCCCCCGTTGTTTGGGCAAACGACTTCCACTGGGATCTAGCGGACCAATCTGGCAAAAACACC
>CAYTOH010000014.1:2426-12856 GCA_964439375.1 uncultured Aquiluna sp. | reverse complement strand
GTTCGAGTCTCCCCTGAGGCCTACAACGTAGTCATTGAGTCCTACAAGACCCCCATTGTTGGCACTGCAGAGCTTGGCCTAGTCTGTGCAATCCTGTTCCACGGGCTCAACGGTCTGAGAATCATCGCTGTTGACTTCTGGTCCAAGGGAACCAAATACCAGAACGTGATGTTCTGGATTGTCATGGTCATTTCGGTTGTGTCAGTTGCTGCCTTTGCACCTGTTCACCTAGCGAGAGTATTTGGTCACTAAATGAGCGTTGTAATTGAGACCCCAAACGCACCGCGCAGCCGCAAGGCAGCCAACTGGGAAAAGTATGGCTGGCTGTTCATGCGCATATCAGGCCCGCTACTGATTGTTTTGATTTTTACTCACCTGATGGTGAACCTCGTGCTTGGTGATGGCATCAAGGCCATCAACTTTGCGTTCGTGGCTGGCAAGTGGGCAGAGCCTTTCTGGCAGTGGTGGGACTTCGCAATGCTTTGGCTTGCCATGATCCACGGCACCAACGGCATGCGCACAATTGTGAACGACTACGCAGACAGGGCCATTGTTCGCACCGCACTGAACACCACCCTGTGGTCAGTTTGTGCGTTGCTAATTTTGCTCGGGACCCTTGTCATCTTTACCTTCGATCCATGCCCTGCTGGCGCAGCCGCAGAGCTACTCCCATCTTTCTGCCCGGCTAACCAGTAAGGATTAAATTGGCCAAGAGCTCAGAGCAAAACATCATCCACCACGAATACGACGTCGTCATCGTTGGCGCCGGCGGAGCTGGAATGCGAGCAGCTATTGAGGCGGGGCCGCACGCACGCGTGGCAGTTGTCTCAAAACTCTTCCCAACCCGCAGCCACACTGGCGCTGCGCAAGGTGGAATGGCCGCAGCTCTAGCCAATGTGGAAGAGGACAGCTGGGAGTGGCACACGTTCGACACCGTCAAGGGTGGCGACTACCTGGTTGACCAAGATGCTGCTGAGATTCTTGCAAAAGAGTCGGTCCAAGCTGTTATCGACCTAGAAAACATGGGTCTTCCATTCAACAGAACCCCCGATGGAAAGATCGACCAGCGCCGTTTCGGTGGCCACACGCGTGACCACGGCAAAGCTCCTGTTCGTAGAAGCTGCTATGCGGCCGACCGCACCGGCCACATGATTTTGCAGACCCTCTACCAAACCTGTGTAAAGCTCGGCATCGAGTTCTACAACGAGTTCTATGTTCTGGATCTAGCCATGAACGACGGCAAGCCCGCAGCTGTGGTCGCGTATGAACTGGCAACCGGTGACATTCATGTTTTCGCTGGTAAGTCCATTGTTTTTGCAACAGGTGGCTTCGGAAAGATCTACAAGACCACCTCGAACGCTCACACACTTACAGGCGATGGTGTTGGAATCATTTTCCGCAAGGGCATCCCGCTGGAGGACATGGAGTTCTACCAGTTCCACCCAACCGGTCTGGCCGGTCTTGGCATCTTGCTCTCCGAGGCAGCCCGTGGTGAGGGCGGCATCCTTCGCAATGCGCAGGGTGAGCGATTCATGGAGCGTTACGCGCCAACCATCAAGGACCTAGCTCCGCGCGACATGGTCGCCAGAGCGATGGCAAACGAGGTTCGAGAGGGGCGTGGTGGTGGCCCGAACAAGGACTACGTGTTCCTCGATCTAACTCACCTTGAGCCTGCGGTAATCGACGCAAAGCTGCCTGACATCACGGAGTTTGCAAGAACCTACCTGGGCGTTGAGCCATACACCGAGCCGGTGCCGGTTTTCCCAACTGCTCACTACGCAATGGGCGGTATTCCTACCAACATTCGCGCTGAGGTACTTAGTGACAACGACACCGTGGTCCCAGGTCTTTATGCAGCTGGCGAGTGTGCGTGTGTTTCAGTTCACGGAGCCAACCGCCTTGGAACCAACTCGCTTCTGGACATCAACGTCTTTGGCAAGCGAGCTGGTCAGTATGCAGTTGAATACGCCAAGACCGCAAAGCAGGTTCCGGTTCCAAAGGATGCCGCCAATGAGGTCGTCTCAATGCTCGAGAAGGTCCGCAAGGCCAAGGGTAAGGAGAAGGTTGCTCAGCTTCGCAAGGAACTGCAGGAGACCATGGATAAAAACGCCCAGGTATTCCGCACTGAGGAAACTTTGAACGAAGCACTTGAGAAGATTCAAGAGCTGCGTGCTCGCTACGAAAACATCTCCATTCAGGACCAGGGAAAGAGATTCAACACGGACCTGCTAGAGGCAGTCGAGTTGGGTTTCTTGCTTGATCTTGCTGAGGTAACAGTCGTTACCTGCCGCGAGCGCCGCGAGTCTCGAGGAGCTCACCTTCGCGAGGATTATCCAGACCGCGATGACAAGAAATTCATGGTTCACTCCATGGCATATCTAACTGACAAGCAGGACAAGACCACTAAGACCAACATCAAGGTCGGCTGGAAGCCTGTTGTCATCACCAACTACCAGCCGATGGAGCGTAAGTACTAATGGCGCAGCAAGCAATTCAAGAAGTCACCTCATTCAAGGTCACGCTTTTTGTTCGCAGGTTCGACCCTGAGGTTGACACCGAGCCAAAGTGGGTTGACTACGACGTCGAGATGTTTGGCACCGACCGAGTGCTTGATGCGCTTCACAAAATCAAGTGGGAGATCGACGGCAGCTTGACCTTCCGTCGCTCATGCGCACACGGTATTTGTGGTTCTGACGCTATGCGCATCAATGGTCGCAACCGCCTAGCTTGCAAGACCCTGATCAAGGACCTGGACATTACTCAGCCGATCTACATCGAGCCAATCAAGGGTCTGCCGGTTGAAAAAGACCTGATCGTGGACATGAACCCCTTCTACCAGGCCTACAGGGACATCAACCCGTTCCTAATTGCCTCAGACAAGCCAGAGAAGGAGCGCCTGCAGTCCCCTGAGGACCGTGCGCGCTACGACGACACCACCAAGTGCATTCTTTGCGCAGCCTGCACCACCTCCTGCCCAGTCTTCTGGACCGATGGTCAATACTTCGGCCCTGCGGCGATCGTGAACGCTCACCGATTCATTTTTGACTCTCGTGACGAAGCAGCCGAGCTAAGAATTGACATCCTGAATGACAAAGAGGGTGTCTGGCGCTGCCGCACCACCTTCAACTGCACCGAGGCTTGCCCGAGAGGGATTGAGGTAACAAAGGCCATCGCTGAAGTCAAGCAGGCGATTCTTCGAGGAAGGCCTTAGGCCTTTTTTAGGTTAGCTCTCCCATGAAGCTAGCTAGAAGAGAAGTACTCACGATTGCAACCGCCACAACTGCTGCAGTTGCCCTTTCTGCTTGCGCCTCTGAACCTCAGGTGGCGGAAACGACTCCACCGAGTGCAACTGTCGACCAAAGCCCAGAAGCGGCGACTGGCGAGATTCGTTTGGGCCTTGCAAGCGAGGTGTTGGTTGGTTCAGGTCAGAAGTTCATGATTGATGACACCCTGACCGTGCTGGTAACGCAGCCCAAGGCTGGCGACTACCGAGGCTTTAGCGCAACCTGCACTCACTCCGGCTGTATTGTCACGGGAGTGAGGGACGGCGAAATTGCCTGCGGCTGTCACGGTGCAAGATTCGATGTTGAGTCTGGAGCGGTTTTAGCGGGACCAGCTAGAACCGCCCTTGGCAGAATTCCAATTGAGCTTCGTGGAGAAGAGCTCTACGCGATTATCTAGGCTTATGCCCATGCTCTCTATCGCAACTGTAAACGTAAATGGCATTCGCGCTGCCGTCCGCAAAGGCATGCTCGAATGGTACAAAACTTCAGCTCCTGAAATTCTTTGCCTGCAAGAGGTTCGGGCACCGCGGGTTGAACTAGAAGCCGCTGCCGCCGAGCTCGATGACAAGCTCTTTGTTTACGACCACGAGGCCTCTGCCAAGGGCCGGGCTGGTGTCGCGATTCTCTCGAGTATCAAGGCTAAAGAAGTCAGGACTGAGCTGGGGCCAAAGGAGTTTGACTCAGCAGGCCGTTGGATTGAAGCGGATTTTGAGACAAAGGCGGGCTTGTTGACCGTTGTAAGTTGCTACGTGCACTCGGGTGAAGCCGATACTCCGAAGCAAATCGAGAAATACAAGTTTCTTGATGTCATGAAGGCTCGGATGGCTGAGCTAATCTCTGGCGATCGACTGGCACTGGTGGTTGGAGATTTGAACGTTGGTCACACCGAGCTAGATATCAAAAACTGGAAGGGCAACGTCAAAAACGCAGGGTTTTTGCCTGAGGAACGTGCCTACTTCGATGACTTTGCCACGCAGGGTTGGGTTGACATGGGTAGGGCTGCACATCCAGGCGTCCCCGGCCCCTACACCTGGTGGTCGTATAGGGGGAAGGCATTTGATACCGATGCGGGCTGGAGAATTGACTATCAACTTGCTACCCCGACTCTTGCCAAGCTAGGGCAGAATTATCGAGTCGACCGTGCTGAAAGCTATGACGCCAGATGGACGGACCACACACCGGTGTTAGTCGACTACAACCTCTAGGAAGAGCATGAAGCCAAATTTGCTTTCTGGCATGCAGCCCTCTGCATCCAGCCTTCACCTCGGCAACTATCTAGGTGCTCTGACTCAGTGGGTTGCTATGCAGCAGGATTACAACGCCTACTACGTAATTGTTGACCTTCATGCCATCACAGTTCCGCAGGACCCAAAAGAGCTACAGGCAAACACCAGAAGGACAGCGGCTCAGTATCTTGCCGCAGGATTGGACCCTGCCAAATCAGCACTTTTTGTTCAATCTCACGTTCCCGCTCATGCCCAGCTTGCTTGGGTTCTGAATTGCATCACCGGCTTCGGCGAGGCATCGCGCATGACTCAGTTCAAAGACAAAACCCAAAAAGGTGGCGTTGAGAACTCCTCGGTTGGGCTCTTTACCTATCCGATCCTCCAGGCTGCCGACATTTTGCTCTACCAGCCTAAGTCAGTCCCAGTTGGTGAAGACCAGCGTCAGCACCTCGAACTCACCCGAGACTTAGCGATGCGCTTCAACTCCCGCTTCGGCGAGACTTTCACCGTTCCAGAGGCTCACATCCTGAAAGAAACCGCCAAAATCTTCGACCTGCAGAACCCAACGGCGAAGATGTCGAAGTCTGCGGCTGACCCGAAGGGGCTTGTCAATCTGATGGACGAGCCAGCGGCAATCACCAAGAAGATCAAGAGTGCTGTGACAGACACCGATGGCGAGATTAGATTCGACCGCGAAGCAAAGCCTGGTGTGGCAAACCTGCTTGGGATTTTCAGTGCAATTAGCGGAGAATCAATCGCCGCTCTCGAGTCTCGTTTTGCTGGCCAGGGTTACGGGGCTCTCAAGACTCAACTCGCTGAGGTTGTGGTGGCTCACCTAGATCCGATTAGGCTTCGGGCCACTGAGCTACTCAGTGATGAGGCAGAGCTAGATCGTCTGCTTGCTCAGGGCGCCGCTAAGGCTAATGAGATTGCAGAAACCACCTTGGCCAAGGTCTACGAGCGCTTGGGATTTGTTCGGCCAGGAATTTCCTGAGCCACAGGAGTATTGTTCTAACTAACACAGTTCTTCGGGGTCAGTGAAAATCTGAGCCGGCGGTTAAAGTCCGCGACCCGACTGAGAACTTCGCAGCCAGCGGAGCAGTTTCAGGCGGTTGATTCGGTGAAATTCCGAAACCGACGGTTAAAGTCCGGATGGGAGAAGAACCTGGGTGCAATTTCGCACCCTCTTTTTTCGCGTGCCCGCGGTGCTGTGCTAACCACCGAAAGGGCAGCATTGCTTCACGAAAGCCTCCTCAGGCCTGCGATGAGCAGGGCGCTTGAGCTTGCCCTACTCGGACCCTACACAGGCGTAAACCCTCAGGTTGGCGCAGTTATCTTGGACCAAACCGGAGCGATTATTTCCGAAGGCTGGCACCTAGGTGCGGGAACTCCCCACGCCGAGGTTATGGCTATTGAGAACCTGAAGCAGAAAATGCCTTACCCCTTTGCTTCTGGTCTAACCGCCGTTGTCACCCTGGAGCCTTGTAACCACACGGGTCGAACCGGACCATGCGCGCAAGCGCTAATTGAGGCCGGGATCACAAGCGTTGTCTATGCTGCAGCCGACCCCGGCGATGTTTCTGCGAAGGGGGCTGAGACCCTGAGAAACGCAGGAGTCGAGGTTTTGGGTGGTTTCATGCGTGAGCAAAGCGAGGCTCAGGGGCGAATCTGGCTAACTGCAAACCGAAACCAAAGACCTTTCGTCACCCTCAAGTGGGCAAGCAGTCTGGACGGTAGAGCAGCCGCCCAAGACGGATCAAGTCAATGGATCACAGGCCCTGAGGCGAGAGCCGATGTTCACCTGCGTAGATCAAGAGCGGATGCGATCCTTGCTGGAACCGGCACCGTTGAGCAGGACAACGCGGAGTTGACGGCGAGAACTCCTGATGGTGGCTATTACGAGCATCAGCCGCTGCGGGTTGTTTTAGGAGAGCGGGAGCTCGGGCTTGACCTCAGAGTGTTCAACGATCGAGCTGAGACACTTCACCTTCACACCCGAAACGTTCACGGCGCTTTGGCTGAGCTTTGGGCCAGAGGAGTAAAGCACGTGTTTGTAGAAGGTGGTCCAGAAGTTGCCAGCCAGTTCGAAAGGCTCAACCTCGTTGACGAATACCTGATTTATCTAGCTCCGCTACTGCTTGGTGGGGATCGTCAAACCATCAAAGACATTGGGGTTGGATCTATTGACCAAGGCCATCGCCTAGAGATTTTGGAACAGCAAATGCTGGGCCAGGACATTTTCATCAGAGCAAGGAGAAGCTAGATGTTTACAGGAATCATTGAAGAGCTGGGCAGGGTTTTGGCGATTGAGAACCAGCCCGACGCGATCCGGCTAACCATCGGTGCGAGCAAGGTGCTCTCTGACCTCGGTCGAGGTGACTCAATTTCATGCTCTGGTACCTGCCTGACCGCCATTGAGATTGATGACAAAAGCTTCACTGCCGATGTGATGCTCGAGACTCTAAAGCGCACCAGCCTGGCAGATGTAGAGGTCGGGGACCCCATCAACCTGGAACGTGCGATGAGTGCCACTACAAGATATGGCGGTCACGTCGTGCAAGGTCACGTCGATGGCGTTGGTGAGTTTGTCTCTCGTGAAAAAAGTGAGAACTGGGACTGGGTCAAGATCCGAGTTCCCAGGGAGCTACTGAAGTACATCGTGATGAAGGGCTCGATCACCTTTGATGGCATTTCATTGACGGTAAACAGTATTGAGGATGACGTGATTGGACTTTCCTTGATCCCCGAGACTCTGCAGGTCACCACCCTTGGCTACAAGGGCCCCGGCGACAAGGTCAATGTTGAGGCTGACATTTTGGCCAAGCACATAGAAAGACTCCTGGAGTTCAAATGAAGATAAGCCCAATTGAAGAAGTCCTGGAGGCGCTCCGAAGCGGGAAACCGGTTTTGGTTTCCGACGATGAGGATCGCGAGAACGAGGGCGATGCAATCATTGCTGCGCAATTCGCCACCGAGGAGTGGATTGCATGGATGATTCGCTACACCTCCGGTTATCTTTGTGCGCCGATGTCTAATGAGCGAGCGAACCAATTGGACTTGCCGCTTATGTGGGTAAAGAGCCAGGATCCGCACCAAACCGCCTACACAGTGAGTGTTGATGCTGCAGCGAGATTCTCAACCGGAATTAGTGCTGCGGACAGAGCGTTGACCGCTCGTGTTCTCGCAGATCCCCATGGAAAACCTGATTCACTTATTCGCCCCGGGCACGTTCTGCCGCTTCGCGCTCGCGATGGTGGAGTCATGGAACGCCCTGGTCACACCGAGGCTGCGGTCGAACTCATGAAGCTCGCGGGGCTTGAGCCAGTGGCGATGATGGCCGAAATGGTTAACGACGATGGAACAATGATGCGACTTGAGGAATTATTTGAGGTCTCTCAGCGCTTTAACCTTCCTATGACCACAATTGCTCACCTCAAGGATCACCTGGCCAAGCGCAATGCTACCGAGCCACAGGCATCCAACCGCATTCGATTTGAGGCCGAAGCCAAGCTTCCTACGACTCACGGCGACTTCACCGTGCGTGGTTACTACGACGTGCAGACCACCGCAGACCACGTGGCAATCATTGCCGGCAAGCCAACCGGAGAGAATGTTTTGATTCGTATGCACTCAGAGTGCATCACCGGTGAGGCCTTTGGCTCTCTCAAGTGTGAGTGTGGGCCGCAGCTAGAGGCTGCTATGGACGCTATTCAGGCTGACCCAAACGGCGGCGTCGTGATTTACCTTCGCGGCCAGGAGGGTCGCGGCATTGGACTCTTGAACAAGCTAAAGGCGTATGCGCTGCAGGAGACCGGCCTCGACACCGTCGATGCCAACCTAGCTCTAGGACTTCCGTCTGAAGCTCGTGAGTACGGCGCTGCAGTTGCGATCTTGAAGGATATGGGCATCAAGAGTGTTCGCCTCCTTACCAACAACCCAGCAAAAATCGACTTCTTGGTAGATGCGGGCGTAGCGGTGAATGAGACCGTTCCGCTCATTGTCGGGCTCGCAGCGCAGAACGAGGGCTACCTCGAGGCCAAGCGTGCTCGCATGGGTCACAAGATTCCCGCTAACCTAAAGTAGTGAGCGGTTCTGGAGCACCCCACCTAGATGTTTCTGGTGAGGGAAAAACAATCTACGTTGTCGCAACTTCTTGGCACCCTGAGGTTATGAACGGTCTGATTGAAGGGGCTCTCAAGGAGCTAAAGCGAGCTTCAGTTGAGGATGTCGTGCTTGAGCGAGTACCTGGAGCATTTGAGTTACCGCTTGCCGCGCAATACGCAATCGCCAAGGGCGCAGACGCTGTCATCGCACTCGGCGTTGTTATCAGGGGCGAAACCCCACACTTTGACTTTGTTTGTGACTCAGCAACCGAGGGCCTCACCAGAGTTCAGCTTGATAGCTCGACCCCTATTGGCTTTGGTCTACTAACCGTTGACACCGAAGCCCAGGCTATTGCCCGCGCTGGGCTTGAGGGCTCAAAAGAGGACAAGGGCGCAGAAGCAGTCCAAGCCGCGCTTCACATGCTCTCTCAGCGTCCCTAGTTATCCTTGGAGCAATTGGCTCAAGGAGACTAAATGGAACTAACCGCTGAACTATTCAGAAACACCCTTGTCGTGCTGCACTTTATTGGACTTGCAGCGCTGCTCGGTGGCTTTATTACCCAGATGAAGGCAATGGCTGCCCAGACCGCAAAGATCGTGCCAGCCATGGTTCATGGTGCATGGACAATGCTGATCACAGGTGTCGCGCTAGTGGGCGTTGCCGAATGGCGCATCGCAATGGGTGCAGCCTTCGAAGTTGATCACATGAAGATCGGCATCAAGTCTTTGGTGCTATTTGCGATTTTGTTCTTGGTTCTCTACTTCAAGAAAAAGGACTCAGTAAAGCCCGCGATCTTCGGAGTAATTGGACTACTAACCATCTTGAACATTGTTTTGGCGGTGTTCTGGTAAATCAACCAAAGACAAACCCCCAGGGCCTGGCCTTGGGGGTTTTCTTTATCTCATGAATAGAGCCCGCAGCCGGTTTGTGGTGAAGAGCAAGCCAGCGGCGATCATCACCAAGAAATAAAGGATGTGACCTACAACTTCAGGTCCGATGTTTCCTAAGGTGAATGACCTGACAAGTTCAACTCCCTGCCAAAGCGGTAATGCCTTGACAATCGCCTGAATCCAGTCTGGGTAGACACTGACCGGAAAGAAGGTTCCGGAGAACAAGAACATCGGCAGCAGGAAGAAGTTAATCCATTGCATTTGCTGGAAGTTCTTCATGTAGCTGGTGATAGCCATACCCATGGAGGCAAATCCGAATGCGATCAGTGTTGCCGCGGGGATTGCCAGGAATCCCCACCAGCTAGTGACCAAACCGAGCGGTGTGACAATCGCCATGAACCCAAGCGAATATGTCAGGCCTCGCAAGAGCGCCCAGGAAATTTCACCCAGGGCAACATCGAGTGGGCCCATTGAGGATGAGAGCATCACCTGGTAGACCTTGCCGAAGTGCATCTTGAAAAACACATTCCAGGTCGAGTCATAGATCGCACCATTCATAGCGCTGGTTGCAAGTAGCGCTGGTGCGATAAATGCCGCGTAGGCAACTAGATTTCCGTAGCCATCGTCAACATTGCCGATCAGCTGACCAATTCCAAAACCAAATGCCATTAGGTAGAAAACCGGCTCCACAAACCCGGAGACGATAACCAGCCAGTTTGAGCTCTTGGCGGCATAAAGTGAGCGCTCAATCAAGACCCTGGCTCGGCCAGAGTAAATTCCTGACCCGGGCTTGCCTGCTCTGCGCTCAGCAAGTGCGACGGCACTGTTGATAGCCATTGCGGTAATCATCTTGACAGCCTCTCCTTGAACTTTGGATAGGCGAAGGCCATGCCAACCACTCCCAGTAACGCAAGGTAGAGGATGTG
>CAYTOH010000014.1:0-2326 GCA_964439375.1 uncultured Aquiluna sp. | reverse complement strand
CCCATCCACTTGCTCATCGCGTAGAAGCGGTACTCAGCGACCCTCAGTGCACCAAAGCGAACAGCCTTCTTGGTGTCGACAACACTTCCCGGGGTGAACTTCAGATCAGTCATTACTCGATCAACGTTCTTCCAGTGAGGCGTAGGAAGACATCCTCTAGGGACGACCTTCTAACCAAAGAGGTGACAGGGTGCTTTCCTGACTCGATGATCTTTGTCAGTAGCTCCTCGCCCTTCTCGGTGTAAATCAGAATGCGGTCTGGAAGGATCTCCATGCGCTCCCCCATGCCCTCAAGATCCTTGGCTACCTGCTCGTTCTTGTCGGTTCCAAATCGAAGCTCGACTACCTCTTTGGAGGAGTACTGCTTGATTAGCTCGGCAGGAGAACCTTCGGCCATAATCTGACCCTTATCCATGACGATAAGTCGGTCGCAGAGCTGCTCAGCTTCGTCCATGTAGTGGGTGGTGATCACAAGGGTCACGCCCTGTTCTTTGAGCCTAAACAGCCGGTCCCAAAGAATGTGGCGAGCCTGCGGATCAAGACCAGTAGTGGGCTCATCAAGCAGCAAAATCTCGGGCTCGTTCACCAAGCCTCGGGCGATAGCGAGTCGACGCTGCATACCGCCGGATAGATCTTCTGCCCTTGAATTGCGCTTGTCCTTAAGCTGCGCAAAGTCGAGCAGCTCTTCAATCTTTTCCTTAAGCCACTTGCGACTAAGGCCAAAGTAGCGACCATAGACCATCAGGTTTTCCCAAACCTTCAGCTCTCTATCTAGCAGGTCTTTTTGGGGCACAACGCCCAAGTGGGCCCTAATCTCCGGACCCTGACTGTTGGGCTCCTTGCCTAAAATCTCTAGCTCACCTGAGGTGCGCTGCGACACCGAAGAAATCATCTTCATGGTCGTGGACTTGCCGGCTCCGTTCGGCCCCAATAGACCAAATGATTCACCTCGATAGACCTCGAAGTTGATCCCATCAACGGCGACAAAATCCTTGTAGGTCTTTCTCAGATCCTTGGCACGAATAACGACTTCGCGACCTTGCGATTTCGACAATTTTTCTCCATTTCGCAAACCCTTCGGGCAGCCCTTCAGGCTATCAAGTGCTTGCAGACAATAGGTGTAACGACAAAGCCTTTGATTTCGTTACCCGAGTCTTCATATATCGTTATGCGGTGAGTGAAAAACTAGGCAATCGTCGGGTGACGGGCACTGAGCAGTACTACACCCCTGCAGACCTTGCATTTCAGCTCACCACAACTGCTCTAAGTCTGATCCCAGAATGGGAGCAGAAAACATTTCTAGAACCAGCCGGTGGAACCGGAAGCTTTGTAGTTGCCCTGGAACAACTCGGCGCAAAAGAAGTTATCTCGTTTGATACCGAACCTAGGCATCCTGCTGTGCAGAAACAAGACTTCTTGAGCTCTGACCTAATTGGACAGGATTTGATAACCATCTCAAATCCCCCTTTTGGCAGAAACAATGCGCTCTCGATCCCTTTCTTCAACAAGGCAGCCAAACACTCCAGCCACATCGCTTTCTTAGTGCCAAGGTCTTGGCGGAAGTGGTCGGTGATCAACCGCCTCGATCCAAACTTCCACTTGGTCAGCGATGAAGACGTGTCGGTGGTTTATCAAGATCAAAACGGTGTTCCAATAACTGGTCACGACCAGCTCAGAACCTGTTTTCAAGTTTGGGAAAAACGTATTGAGTCAAGAAGCAAGATCGTGGTTCCGGACCATGGTTTTATCACTCGCTCAAACCCAAACGATGCAACTGTCGCAATGCGGGTATTCGGATATGGCTGTGGCAAGGTCTATCGCGAGTTCCCGAGAAGACCCAACACAACGATGATGTTTTTGGCTGTCAGTGAACCCGGCATCATCGACGTGATGGAAGGTTTAGATTATGAGAGGTTCGCAACCCGAACCGCCTACACCAAAGCGCTGTCGCTTCAGGAAATCAACTTCCTGCTGAACGAAAAATTGCTTGGCGATGGGTTTAGCCAGAAGGGTCAGAATTGAGCGAGTACTACCAGGATCCGACTCAGAATCCCCGCTCACGCGAATACAAGGGACCAAGAGCAAAACTCAAAGACTTACTTCCCTACCTCGCTGATCACAAAAAGGCTCTCTACCTAGCCCTAACACTGTCGGTGATTGCCTCTCTCATGGCGCTTGCTCAACCCCTATTGGTTGGCCAGCTAATCAGTGCCGTCGAGCAAAATCTAAGCATTACAAACCTGGCCATCGGTTTAGTTGCTCTAATCCTGGTATCTGCACTGGTGAACGCTTTCCAGTTTTATCTGCTCTACAAAACCGGTGAGGG
>CAYTOH010000013.1:0-12975 GCA_964439375.1 uncultured Aquiluna sp. | reverse complement strand
ATAGGGCATCATCCTGATCAGAACTTCCTTGAGGCATTCAGTCTATGGCAATGCAGATCCGAGGTCTTAGTAGCGTTCATATTGCGCCTCTGAGTACTTGTTGTCATCCTCAATTGGAGGAGGCGGCACGTCGAAGCTACGGCGCCAGTTTTGGAACTGCTCTGGGCCAAACTTCTCCAAAGTCTCTGCCTTATCAAGACCCTGCAAAGCGCCGTAGTGGCGCTCATTGAGCTTCCATGACCGAACGGTTGGAATCCAGTTTCTATCAATCTGGTCTAGCGCGATGTGTGCGGTATTGATAGCTCGCTTCAGCACAGAAGTGAAAAGAACATCTGGCTTCAGTCCGGACTCGGCCAGCAGCTCCCCAGCTCGCTTGGCCTCGCTGCGCCCCAAGTCACTGAGGTCGACATCGACCCACCCTGTAAAGAGATTGGCCTGGTTCCAGACGCTATTGCCGTGACGAAGAAGGATGAGGTTGTGGGTCATGGGGCAAGTTTAGTCAACCTGAGGCAGTAGCTTTCGTGCCGCCTCGCCATCTATCCCCGCTGCTTCGCAGAGATCAACCACCATTGGTCGAAACTGCATCAAGACTGATGTTTCTGAAATCGTTAGTTCTGCAGAGAAGTTCTTCGGGTGGAGTTCTTTGATCAGCCTTGAAAGATACTTTCTGGCCTTTTGCGCAATCGAGAAATCGTCGGCACTAGTTTCGATGAGCTCAACGGCAATCAGGACCTTTGCGGCCAAAGCTGCAAGCTCTGGTCTTGGCTTGCCATCTCGGGATAGGTAATCAACTCTTCTTGCAACGACCCTTAGGTTTCTGGTTGCCAGATCCATACCCTCCAGCACTAATCGCTGGGCTGCAATCTCTTTTGCTGCCCAGCGGAAAAAAGGTGAAATCTTTGAGATTGCCGCCGCGCTTTCTAGCGCACTCCGCCAGTTATCCAAAAGCGGCTGTGTCTTGCGAATTCTCTCGAGGGCCTGGTCTGCGAGCGCCGCATCAGGAGACCTGAGGACTGATTCGATATCCCCAAGTGTTTGCTTGAAGGCTTTGAATAACTCCCTCGCGTCACTTCTTGCCAATCGCACAGGGTTCCTTGGAAATAGCGCAGTGAAGGCAAGTGCGATTACTCCTCCGACAATGCCATCAATTGCTCTGGAGAACACCCCTCCGGTGGGTTCCTGAAGTAATTGCACAAGCACTGCTTGCAAAGTAACGGTAAGAGCAAAGGCTGGGTTACTTGAAACAAGCCTTGCTAAAACCAAGGCCAAGCCCATTGCAACAAACAACTGGAGTGCACCGCTTCCGAAGCTGATTAGGAGCAGCTCGCTGAGGGCTATGCCCGTGATCATTGCGACGGCCGTGGTAAGCACGCGGTCGGGCCTGGTGTCTCGAGTGAAGCCAAGTGATGAGATAGAAACCGTAACTGCCAAAAGCGGCACCGGATGACCTAGGCCAAACCGAGCGATTAGATACGCGGTTGTCGCCGCCAAAAGGATCTGGGCGATAGTCCAGAGTGAGTCACGGACCCTATCCAGCCCCCCTCTGAAGCTAAAAATCACTTTCGGCCACTCAGCTTGAAAGCAGCGGGCCGCGGAAGATTGGCTGCCTTGCCGGCATCGTGAGGAACAAGAACCTGCTGCGTCGCAAGATAGCGATTTTCACCGGTTTGGATGCTGAGATCTAGATATGGAGTTACCCGAGAAACCAGTGCCAAGGCAATTGAGCCGAGCTCGTAGTGCAAAGCTGCGGCTAACACCTTGCCCACTTCCCTATCTCCGTAGAAAACCGGTTCACCTGGATTTGCAAGAACATCACCTTGCTCGAGGTGCAGGATAATCAGCCGCCTTGGTGGATGACCGAGGTTGTGAACCTTTGCCACTGCCTCCTGGCCTCGGTAGCAACCCTTCGAAAGATGAACCGCAGAGGAGAGCCAGTCGAACTCATGCGGCAAGCTCTTTTCATCGATGTCTGAAATCTCAGGCCTCCCTGCGGCAACTCGCAATGCCTCATAGGCCATCAATCCAGCCCGCTCAAGATCAGGAAGGTTCGCTAGCAAATACTCTCGATAGCTAAAGCGCGCTCGCTCAGCCGCATATCGAACTGAGCCAAAGGGGTCTTTTGAAAAGCCATCGACCCAGCAGGGAGCTGCAAGGCCGAGGTCAGCGAAAGCGCCAACCACCAGGTAATTGGGAGTCGAGATGCTGACCTTGGTTCTAAAAACCATCTTCTGCAGCCAAGCCGTCAGCGGCTCAACAGCGGCCTGGCTTGTGATTATTAGGCACGATGTATCGGTTGCAATGATCTTGAGTTGAAACTCGATGTGGCCGGTCGGAGTCAGCAGAAGCGACTCTGTGGATTCGCCAGACTTGAGGTTGAGGATGTTCTGGGAGGTTAGTGAGTGAAGCCACTTCTTGGCTTCCTCTCCCGCAACTTCGATAACCCCCAGGTCTTCCCTGAGGACAATCGCCTGTCCCTGCGCTAACTTGCGCTGTTCCGCAAGAGGATTTCCGAAGTGCTGATTACTCAACTCGTTCCAATCTTGCAGATGCGTGAGATTTGAGTGCTTGCCCGGCCGCCGCCATATCCCAGGCCCAAAGCAAAGCGCCCTCAACTAATCCAAAGATTCGAGTGGCGGAGTTGTATTCCTTAGCATTGGGTGACCGCATCACCGCATCCGTTGCGATGTCTACCCTCGCACCCTTGATTTGACCAAAGTAGAGCTCAGAAACCCCATTCGGGGAGACGATTAGGGCTTCGATATCGAAGCCACCGTTTTTGTTTCTAAACAGCTCCAAGTCCTCTCGGACACTCAGAATCTGCTGACCGTCCGCGGGAAGGAAACCAGGGCCGCTATCTGAAGGCCCTGCCTGACGAGAAAGACTCCAGAAGCCTCTCTCTTGAGAGAGCAACCCGCCCTTCTCATCGGTAACGTCGGACAAAAACTCAAGCTTGCCGTTTGAATGGGGAACAAAGCTCATGGTCTGCAGAAAAGTCGTCTCTGAACTGGATTCGCCTGTGGGGTAATTCACCACACCACTGCCGCGCCATGACCCAAGTAGAAAGGTGAAGGGCGTCAGCTCAATAGGGAGATCGTCTGGGATGACGAACAAACTAACGCTGCCCCTTGAAAAGTCGGTAAACAACCAATGCTGAGATTGCGCCAATTGCAATGGTTGCAAGCACCAGAAGACCAGTGAAGAAAATTTCAGTCGCCAAAAGCATGGTTTGAGTCTACCTCAGCAACACTGGAACAGTCAGTACACCGAGAATCGCAAAACTGCCTGCTGCAACATAAACCTGTTGCCTAACGGTGTCTTTTGCCTTCGCAGAAATTAGGTGCTCGATGCTAACCAGTGCGATGGATGCTCCGGCAAGCCCACCAAAAACCACAAAGGTCTCAGTCGTGGGTAGGGTGAGCAGAGCCCAAACCCCGACCACCGCGACTATTACCCAGATAGCTACGATCTGGAACCACTGCTTGCTCACGGCTTCAACTCTATCCGCTGCCAGTTTCAGCGCTATCATTCAACCATCTGGAGGGCACTATGGCGTCGGTACTTTTTATAACCGCAGCCTCCGACGCGCCCGTTCCTCAGCTCGAGATTCTTGGTCACTCGATTCGGACCATTGGAATGGATCCAGCTTTACTGGCAACCGCACCAGCCCACCAACTAACCGTTTTGGACTGTCGCGGCAACCTGCTTGAAGCCAAAGCGCTCGCAAGGATTTTGCTGGCAGCTGGCTGGCAGATTCCGCTTCTACTCTGGCTCGAGGAATCTGCACTTGCGGCCGTCAGCTCCGAGTGGGGCATGCGCGATTTTCTGCTCAGCACAGCCTCAATCGCTGAGATAGATGTGCGAATAAAACTTGCCCTTCAGTCTCAGCAGAATTCCTCAACCACAAAGCTGAGCACTGGGCTGCTGATTGATGAAGCCAGCTACACGGCAAAGATTAATGGCCGCACACTAGATCTCACATTCAAGGAGTTTGAGCTCCTACGTCACCTGAACGACAATCCAGGCCGGGTTTTCTCAAGAGAGCAGTTGCTGAGTGAAGTTTGGGGATATGACTATTTCGGTGGCACCAGAACCGTCGATGTCCACGTGAGGAGACTCAGAGCAAAACTGGGTGAACACGAGTCTCTGATTGGGACAGTGCGAAATGTTGGGTACCGGCTCAACCCTGAGGGTACGCCTGAAGAATAAAAGAATTTACTTTCCTATCTTTGCTCAGATGCAAAGATTGACCCATGTCAGAAGAAACCACGGCGATTTTCCGCCCGGACTCACAACCGGATCTTCCTGCAGACAGATTTTTGGATCGTGAGCTCAGCTGGCTCGAGTTTAACCAAAGAGTTCTTGAGCTGGCTGAGGATGAATCGGTTCCGCTTTTGGAGCGAGTGCACTACCTGAGCATTTTTGCCTCAAATTTGGATGAGTTTTTTATGGTTCGAGTGGCATCACTCAAGCGCAGGGTTGCGACTGGAATTGCCGTAACCTCCGCCTCCGGACTGAGTCCCCAGGAGATTTTGCTGAAGATCTCAGAGCGTGCAAAAGCGTTGCAATCTAGGCACGCGGCGATTTTCAAAGACCAGATTGAGCCTGAGCTAGAACATCACGGCATCAAAGTTTTGAGAATCTCACAACTAAGCCAGGTGCAGCGAGATGGGCTTTATAAGTACTTCAAGAACCAGGTGTTTCCCGTCCTGACTCCGCTTGCGGTTGACCCTGCGCACCCGTTCCCATACATATCCGGCCTATCGCTAAACCTAGCGGTGGTCCTGCGTAACCCAACCAACCAAACCGAACACTTCGCAAGGGTCAAGGTGCCACCGCTACTTCCTAGATTTGTGGAGGTAACTAACGCACCTAATCACTTCGTCCCACTAGAGGATGTCATGGGTGAGTTCTTAGGTGAGCTCTTTCCTGGCTTAGAAGTCGCCGAGCACCACACCTTTAGGGTCACTCGCAATGAGGATCTTGAGGTGGATGAGGACGAGGGTGAGAACCTGCTGGTTCAGCTTGAAAAAGAGCTCCTGCGAAGGAGGTTTGGCCCTCCGGTTCGTCTCGAGGTAGCTGAGGATATCGATCCCAAGGTTTTGGATCTACTGACCCGTGAATTAGATATCGGCGACCACGATGTGCATCATCTTCCAGAACCGCTGGACCTTAGAAACCTGAGTTCAATTGCGTTTTTGCCTATCCCCGAACTGCACTTTGAGCCGCACCACGTGACCACTAACCGCTACCTAGAGGCAGACGAAGATGAGGCTGCTGATATTTTTGCTGCGCTTCGGTCTAGAGAAGTTCTCGTTCACCACCCATACGAGTCTTTTGCGACTTCAGTGCAGGCATTTTTAGAGCAGGCTGCGGCAGATCCGCACGTTTTGGCGATAAAGCAAACTCTCTATCGCACCAGCGGTGACTCTCCGATTGTCGATGCGCTAATTGACGCTGCAGAAGCTGGCAAACAGGTCCTCGCCCTAGTTGAAATCAAGGCCCGCTTTGATGAGCAGAACAACATCGGCTGGGCTCGCAAATTAGAGGCAGCTGGGGTGCACGTTGTCTACGGAATCGTAGGACTAAAGACCCACTGCAAGCTGGCTCTGGTTATTCGCCAAGAAGGCAACGAGCTTCGACGCTATTGCCACATCGGCACCGGAAACTACAACCCAAAAACAGCTCGCTACTACGAGGACCTTGGGCTTTTGACTGCCCGGCCTGAAGTTGGAGAGGACCTAACCAAGCTCTTCAATCAGCTCTCCGGTTACGCTGCCGAAACTGAGTATTCATCACTGTTGGTCTCACCCGTTGGGGTCAGGGCGGGCCTCACTGCGCGAATTAGGCGTGAGGCCGAAAACCAACGTGCCGGGCTACCTGCACTTATTCGACTCAAGATGAACTCCCTGGTTGATGAGCAGATAATCGATGAGCTCTACCGTGCATCGATGGCTGGGGTAAAGGTTGAGGTTTTGGTGCGCGGAATGTGTGCGCTGAGACCAGGTGTTCCAGGACTCTCTGACAACATCACGGTTCACTCCGTGCTTGGTCGCTACCTTGAACACAGCCGCATCTTCTGGTTCGAAAATGCCGGGAAGCCAGATATCTTCATCGGCAGTGCCGACATGATGCATCGAAATCTAGACAGACGCGTTGAGGCCCTTGTGAATATCACGCAACCAGACCACGTAGCTGAACTAAAGTCCTTGCTTGACCTTGGGATGAGCGATGCGATTTCGGCGTGGAGTCTCAGTGCAAATGGGGATTGGACCCGCTCAACGGTCAACGCGCTCGGAGAGCCCCTAGTTGACATGCAGGATGAGCTCATGACTAGAACGCTAAAGAAAAAGCGCGGTCGCTGATGACAATTTATGCTGCGGGGGTTTTGTGCTGGCGAGAAAACGACTCTGAGGTAGAGGTACTTCTAGTTCACCGCGAGTACTACAACGACTGGAGTTTTCCAAAGGGTAAGCAAGATCCAGGTGAACTACTCCCGCAGACCGCAGTGCGAGAGGTTTTAGAAGAAGTTGGTCTAAAAGTAAAGCTTGGAAGAAAGCTCTCGATCATCCGCTACCAGATTGGGGATGAGGAAAAAGAGGTTCACTACTGGGCTTCAAAGCTCAAGGGCAAAGCTTCGAGACTAAGGGCATTTGAAGCGAATGCCGAGATTGCAAAAGCGGAATGGATCACCACCAAAAAGGCCTTGGCGCTATTGAGCTATGACCACGATCGTCAGCTTCTTCTGCAAGCTCTGGAGCTGCACTCCAAAAAAGAACTTGAGACCAGGGCTTTGATTGTGCTTCGTCACGCCAAGGCAACACCAAGGTCTGACTGGAAGGGCGAGGAGGCCAAGCGACCGCTGCTTCCGGATGGGCTAGCTCATGCCAAGGCGCTTGTTCCAATTCTCTCCGCCTACGGACCGAAAGTGCTAGTGACGTCACCTTGGAAGCGTTGCCACGACACCATCGCTCCTTACGCGAAGCAAAGTAAAAAGAAGCTCCTTGAAAGAGGCCAGCTCACTGAGCGGTCGAATAAGCGGCGCCCAGTCAGCACTAAGAAAGTCGTCGAGCATCTTTTGGGGGCATCCAAGTCGGGACTCATCTGCACTCACAGACCAGCACTACCCAGTGTTCTGGAACCACTTGCATCATCCGCTTCGAAAGAGCTGAAGCCCTTGATTCTTGAAGCGGCGGGACTCCGGCCGGGAGACTTTGTCGTTTTACGCCTCTCGTCTGGCTCATCGCCGAAGGTTCTCGGAATTGAGCATTGCAAGGCGGCTCCTGAAGAAGAAACGCCCTAAGGAACAACTGCCTCCCTGGACTGGTTTGAACTCCCATGATTGAAACCGTCACTCAAGACCTCCCCGAGCTAAATGATTCGGCTGGCAATCCCGTCAAGGTTTTGGTGACTGGAGCCACCGGATACATCGGCGGTCGACTGATTCGAGAACTCCTCGGGCACAACTACAAGGTCAGGGTTTTGGTTCGAAACCAAGAAAAGCTGCGCGACTACCCCTGGCGTGATCAGGTCGAGATCGTGGAAGGTGACGCTCTCGACCTCGAATCTCTTAAGCGTGCACTCGATGGAGTAGATCTGGCCTACTACCTCCTACACGCGCTAATGACCGAAAAGAACTTTGAGGAGCAAGAAGCCAATCTCGCAAGAGCCTTTGGCAAAATCGCTAAGGAGTCGAACGTAAAACGAATTGTGTATTTGGGGGGCATGACATCCCCAGATGATTCACTTTCTCCGCACATGGCTGCCCGAGTTGAAACCGGGGAGATTCTCAGGTCAAGCGGTGTTCCTGTAATTGAACTTAGAGCTGGGGTTGTTATTGGTTCAGGTTCGGCGAGCTTTGAGATGCTCCGGCACCTAACGGAGCGCCTTCCGATAATGGTCACCCCAAAGTGGTTGAAAAACCGGATCCAACCAATCGCAATTCGAGATGTGCTTCGCTACTTGGTTGGATCGGCCACCATCGATCCCAAGATAACCAGAGACTTTGACATCGGTGGGCCAGAGGTTTTTACCTACATGGAGATGATGCACCAATACGCTGAGGCAGCTGGCCTCAGAAGAAGGATTATCATCCCGCTCCCGGTTCTAACCACGAAGTTAGCCTCGGGCTGGATCGGTTTGTTTACTCCAGTTCCGGTTACCTTGGCAAAACGCTTGGTGCAGTATTTGAAGCACGAGGTCGTGGCGAGAAACGATGACATTAGGCAATTTGTCCCAGATGCTCCAGGTGGCAGAACGAGCTTTAAAAAAGCCGTTGAGCTTGCACTTACCCGCGTGAAAGACCTTGAGGTTGAGACGCGATGGTCGAATGCAACTACCCCCGGCACCCACTCTGAACCGCTACCCACCGATCCCGATTGGGCGGGAGGCTCACTATACGTCGATGAACGACGCTATGTATCCGAGGACAGCCAGGAAGAGGTTTGGCGGAGAATCGAAGCTATCGGAGGGGACAACGGCTACTCAACCGCAACCTGGGCGTGGGAACTGCGAGGTCTCATGGATCGCTTAATCGGAGGAGTTGGTCTAAGGCGTGGCCGCAGGGACCCGAACACCCTGATGGAGGGTGAAGCGCTCGACTTCTGGCGAGTGGAAAAAATCGACAGGCCAAGATTGCTTAGACTCCGAGCCGAAATGAAGCTTCCCGGGCTCGCTTGGCTAGAGTTCCAAACCTCTGTACTAGAAGATGGAAAAACCCTCTTGGTTCAGAAGGCCTATTATCACCCGCGGGGGCTGTTTGGGATTTTGTACTGGGCGGCAGTGTTCCCCATGCACGGAATAGTGTTTCCATCCATGGCCAAGAAGATGGCCGGTCGCTCGGCGCGAAAGGCCCCCAAAAGCTAGGCTTTGCGGATGAACAAAATCCGCTTTGCTGTCATTGCTCTGCTTTTTGTGGGGTTTGTCTGGGGAGCAGCGTTTGTTCTCATGAAGGACGCCATTAGGGAGCAGCCCTACATGGACTTTCTTGCAACGCGATTTACGGTTGCCGCGCTAGCGATGTTGCTACTCAGGCCGATCGTGGCAACAAAATTTCAGGCCGGGGATGTCAAGTACGGCGCGATTGCGGGTGTTGTCCTTGCCTTTGCCTACATAACTCAGACCATTGGCTTGGAGCTGACAACCGCCGCCATGTCTGGATTTCTAACTGGGCTTTACGTCGTGATGACGCCGCTTTTTGCCTGGCTACTTCTGAAGCAAAGGATCTCGTTGAAGATTGCTTTAGGAGCAATGCTTGGTGCTATTGGGCTCGGAGTGTTATCCGGTGCTGCGCAGTCCATAGAGTTTCAAACTGGGCAGCTGTGGCTAATTGTCTGTGCAGTTTTGTATGCCGCTCACATTCTCATACTTGGTAAATATGGGCAGGGTCGAGACTCCTACCGTTTTGCGATGCTTCAAATCGCTTTCGTCGCACTGGTGACATGGGGATTTGCCGTTGTCGACGGCTACCAAGCACCGCCCAATTTTGGTGTTTGGTTTGCCATTCTCTTCACAGCACTCTTGTCAACAGTTTTTGCTTTTTGGGTTCAGACCTGGGCACAAACAATCATCGAACCCTCTCGCGTTGCGCTGCTCATTACCTCAGAGGTAGTCTTCACGGCTGCCATTGCTGTTGGAGTTGGTCAAGAACCGTTGACGGCAACCATGGTTATCGGAGGCTCAATAATGCTTGCCGCAATGCTGCTGGTGGAGTGGCCTAACTCAAAGACCAAGACGGAGAAGCAGTTGCTGTAGGGGCTGATTTTCAGCAATCTCCTGCTCAGAGCGAGCCATCGCAACGGGCAGTCTTCTGCGTAACAGATCTTCGCGAGTCACAACATCCTCGTGAATTGAAATGAATTCGATTTCCTCGGCCGTTATCCCAAGTCCAGGGATGATTTCGCTAAGGTCCGAACTCTCGGCCAGGATCTCCATAGCTCGCTCACCGTGACGTCGCCACATCGCATCTGCAATTCGCTCAGCAACATCGGGATCTGAGCACTTTGAAGCGACTTGACTGAAGAAAGTTCGCTTGTGTTGCTGATCAGACTCGCCGAACCAATCCTTTGGTTTGGTAACCGCAAAGCCGATCTTTTTCAGCTCTGCAACGACCTCTTCACCGACGTTTAGGCAGTCGGTCAACTTTCCACCCAACACAGTTACAACGGATTTTTCAAGGTTGGTTTCGATGACATGCTTGCGACTGAGCTGATGCCAATCTGCGGTGTTGGCCTGGGAGGAGTTTTCAATAACCAGGGGCCTCACGCCACTGCGTTCGGAGATGATGTCCTCGGGAAGAATTTGGTCCCCCTCCAGCTGGGCATTGATCTGCTTCAAAACGAAATCACGGTCGGACTGGTCAACCTCGGTGTGGGGGTCTGTGACACGAGTGTCCGTGGTTCCAACCATGGACCTATCCCCCATTGGCAAGACATAAAACAGTCGCCCCTGCTCATCCCAGAAAGCCAAAACATCATCGGTTTTGGTGATTTTTCTCCGAAGGACAAGGTGGATTCCCTTGGAGAAAACTAAGCCCGCTTTAGTTTTCGAATCAAGTAGCTCAGAGACCGAAGAGGCAAATGGTCCGGCTGTGTTGACTACGGCCTTTGCGGTGATGAAACGCCTAACGCCCTGGTTTTCCAGCCCAAGTGTCCAGAAACCATCCCACTTGGCGTCGGCGAGCTCTGTGTAGTTTGCAACCTCGGCACCCAGCCGCTTTGCGTGGCGAATGAAGTCATAGACAAACCGCGAGTCATTGTCGGGTAGCTGGGCATCGAAGTAAAGAACAGCTTTCCGGCCACTTTTTAAAATCGGCTCGAGTTCTTTCGCCTTCTTTGCAGAAAAGCTCTTTGGGGGGTTTGTGCCAAAGAGACCAATACCCCAGTAGAACAAAGTGCCGAAGGTGCCAAGCAAACGACCAAACGGTGCGTCTGGCCCAAGGGATGCTAGGAAACCGATCTGACGAATTTGATTTGGGTAACTGCGCATGAGCTTGTTGCGAGCCAGCGATAGCTTGAATACCAGGTAAAACTCATAGCTCTGCAAATACTTAATGCCACCCCAGACCAGATTGCTTGATTGCTGGGAGGTGAAGGATGCGAAGTCCGATTTGTCAATTAGTAGGACTTTCAAACCAGCAGCGCTAGCCGCGGCAGCACTAACTGCCCCATTGATGCCACCGCCAACAATCACCAGGTCGTAATCGACACTGTGATTGAAATTGTCTGATTTTGATTGATTCTGAACAATCACAGTCAAAGCATAATCCAGAGTTTGTAAGCTGTCGTCAGGGTTTCGAGGAGGAAATCGTGGCGATACTGGCAATTGATGCGGGCACAACTGGGGTTACTGCCCTGATTGTGAGCAAAACTGGGGAGATTATTGCCCGAGGTTACACCGAGTTTGAGCAACACTTTCCCTCCCCGGGCTGGGTGGAACATGACCCTCAACAGATTTGGGATGCAACCCTCAACTCCTGCCGTCAAGCCCTAGAAGTCAGTCCTGAGCAACCCCTTGCTATCGGCATAACCAACCAGCGAGAGACCGCGGTGGTTTGGGACCGCAAGGCCCTAACTTCTCCGACGAAGGCCATTGTTTGGCAGGATCGCCGGACAGCTGATTTAACCGAAGAGCTTCAGAAGTTAAACCAACATGACTGGATCAGGCTTCGAACCGGACTCAAGCTCGACCCATATTTCACTTCAAGCAAGTTTTTGTGGTGGAAGAAAAACCTGCCGGATATGTGGCAGAGGGTCGAGTCTGGTGAGCTTGCACTTGGGACAATCGACTCTTACCTAGCAGCTCGAATCTCTGGCGGATCGCTTCACATAACAGACGTCACAAACGCCTCAAGAACTCAGCTCATGAATCTTGAAACCATGGGGTGGGATCCAGAGCTCTCAAGTGCTTTCGGTGTCCCGATCTCGGCCCTGCCGAAAATCGTGCCCAACTGGGGTAACTTCGGAAACTCCAACCCACAACAATTCTTGGGGCTTGAGATACCAATTACTGGGATGGCAGGAGATCAGCAGGCAGCTCTGTTTGGGCAGTGCGGCTTCGAGGCGGGAGACTCAAAAGCCACCTATGGCACCGGTGCCTTCATTCTGACAAACACCGGCTCTGAGATCGTTCACTCTGATCACGGGCTTCTCGCAACCGCCGCATACATGACTCCAGAGGGCGAGAAGGTTTACGCAATTGAAGGTTCAGTCTTTGTCGCAGGTGCAGCGGTGCAGTGGCTCAGAGACGGCCTAAAGATCATTGAGCGGTCGAGTCAGGTTGAAGCCCTAGCCAAGGAGACCGGAACCAGCGATGGCGTGGTTTTTGTGCCAGCGCTGACTGGTCTCGGAGCGCCTTTCTGGGATCCAGACGTTCGGGGTTCGATCTTGGGCCTAACCAGGGGAAGTTCGAACTCAAATCTGGCCTTTGCAACCCTTGAGGCAATTGCTTTCTCGGTTCAAGCAGTTCTCGATGCCATGGCGCAGGACTTGGGAAGGCCAATTAAGAGGCTCAAGGTGGACGGTGGGGCAGCAGCGAATGACCTGCTACTCCAAATCCAAGCTGACAGCTCAAAGTCGGAAGTGGTCAGAGCAAAAAACCTTGAGTCCACCGGCTTTGGAGCAGCGCTGCTTGGAGGGCTTGGTGCAGGTTACTTCGACTCAGTTTCCTCGCTTGCAACCCTCAACCCGGCTCAGAGCTCGTTTTCACCGCAGGATGACCGAAGGTTGCAGTTTGAACGTTGGTTGGCTGCAGTTGAAGCAACTAGAAAGTTTGAAAACTAAGCTAAGGGCATGTTCGACCCGCAATCAAAGCTAGCTGCTCAGGCGCTGTCGGCTGGCTATTCTGCGGACCAGGTTATTTCTGATCTCTCAGTCAGCTTTGCACAAGGGTCAATCACTGCAGTTATCGGACACAATGGGGCGGGCAAGAGTTCGCGTCTGAAAGCTCTGGCGAGGAAGATCAAAACTACATCCGGAGCGG
>CAYTOH010000012.1:2692-13029 GCA_964439375.1 uncultured Aquiluna sp. | reverse complement strand
AGTAACTCTCCAAACAATGGGAGCAAAGTCAGGAAGAAGATCAAGAGAGTGGTTGGCAGGAGATACTTCTCAAACGATCCCGCCAAACGCTCGCCAACAAAGAATCCAAGGGCAATGAAGCCAGCACCCCAAGTTACAGAACTGAATGCATTTGCAAGGACGAACTTACGAAGCTCGATCTTTGCAACACCACACATGGGATTTATGAGGGTTCGAACTATGGGTATGAACCGCGAGAGAAAGAGAGCCTTACCAACTCCGTAACGCAACAACCACTTTTGAGTCTGATCGACTCTCCTCTGATTGAAATACTTCCCATCGGGACGATTGAAGACGCGCGGACCGAACTTTCTTCCAATGAAGTAGCCCAACTGTGATCCCAAGAAGGTGGAGATGGGGGCACCAATGAGAAGAACCTCAATCGGTAGTTGCACTCCGATGGCAGTGTTCGCGGTGCCTGAGGCAGCAACGCCGGCGAGGAAGAGCATCGAGTCGCCAGGCAGCACTAGCCCGACCAAGAGTCCCATTTCGACGAAGAGGACGGTGAAGACTCCGATGACCCCCAAGGTGCCAACGATCCACTCTGGGCTGAGGTATTCGAGACCTGGAATCGAGAGCCACGACATAATGGGCAACCCTAGGGTCTGCTCCCGATACCTTATATATTTCTGAAAGAAGTCGGCTGTGACCTACACTCATGCCTATTCTGATCGACCCGGACGGGGTCGGCCCGATTCTCCAACGGAGGAGACATGCAAGCCTTTGCGGCAACGACCTCAATCGTCGAGGTCACTGGAAACAACCTCACTATCGCCTACGTCGTCCTAGGCGTCGCCCTGGTCGCCCTTGCCATCGCCTATGGCCTCAGGGCTCAGGTCTTGGCTCAAAGTGAGGGTACGGCGAAGATGCAAGAGATCGCCGAGGCAGTCCAAGAGGGCGCAGCCGCCTATCTCACTCGACAGTTCCGAACCCTTTCTTACTTCGTAGCAATCGTCTTCGCTCTTCTCTTCGCCCTCCCAGGTGACTTTGATGTGAAGCTCGGTCGATCGATCTTCTTCCTGGTGGGTGCCGCATTCTCAGCCTTCGTTGGCTACAACGGCATGTGGCTTGCAGTCCGCGCAAACGTCCGCGTGGCTGAAGCTGCTCGCGCAGGTTCGGCCCCCAAGGCTGTCGAGATCGCCTTTAGGACCGGTGGTGTGGTCGGCATGCTCACAGTGGGCCTAGGTCTCTTGGGCGCAGCCATCGTCGTCATCCTTTACAAGTCTGATGCCCCAACCGTCCTTGAGGGCTTTGGATTTGGAGCCGCGATGCTCGCGATGTTCATGCGCGTTGGTGGCGGAATCTTCACCAAGGCAGCTGACGTCGGTGCTGACCTTGTAGGTAAGGTCGAAAAGGGAATCCCTGAGGATGATCCTCGTAACGCCGCAACGATCGCCGACAACGTCGGTGACAACGTCGGTGACTGTGCTGGTATGGCTGCGGACCTCTTCGAGTCATACGCAGTGACTCTTGTTGCTGCACTCATTCTTGGTAAAGCTGCATTTGGCGATGCAGGTTTGATTTACCCACTCATCGTTCCTGCGATTGGAATCGTCACTGCAATCATCGGCGTCTTCATCACGCGACTTCGGCCAACCGATCGAAGCGCTATGACTGCGATCAATCGCTCCTTCTACCTCTCCGCAGTGATCAGCGCGATCCTCGTAGGGCTTGCCACCTTCACTTATCTTCCTGATTCATTCGCAGCGCTCGCTGGCGTCTCACCAGATTTGATGGCTGAGACTCAGAATCCACGAATCCTTGCTCTCGGAGCTGTCATCATCGGAATCGTCTTGGCTGCCGCAATCCAGATGCTTACTGGCTTCTTCACTGAGGTTGGCAAGCGTCCTGTCAATGATGTCGCTGCATCCTCGAAGACTGGACCTGCAACAGTGATCCTCGCAGGCGTCTCGGTTGGATTCGAATCCGCAGTCTTCTCAGCACTTCTCATCGCCGCAGCAGTATTCGGATCATTCCTCCTTGGCGGCGGCTCGATTGTGCTTTCACTCTTTGCAGTAGCGCTCGCCGGAACAGGTCTACTCACGACAGTCGGAGTCATCGTCGCGATGGATACCTTTGGACCTATCTCTGACAATGCGCAAGGAATCGCTGAGATGTCAGGCGATGTGAAGGGCGAGGGAGCGAAGATCCTCACCTCACTCGATGCAGTTGGAAACACCACAAAGGCGATAACCAAGGGAATCGCGATTGCGACCGCAGTCCTTGCGGCGACCGCGCTCTTCGGTGCCTTCACCGATGCGATCAAGGCAGCAGTTCTTGAGAAGGGTGCACAGGTAACTGACCGTGCTCTCGAAGGAATCCTTGATGTTGCAGATCCTCGCAATCTGGTCGGTCTCATGATCGGGTCGGCAGTCGTCTTCCTCTTCTCTGGACTTGCGATCAACGCAGTCTCACGCGCGGCCGGTGCCGTGGTGATGGAGGTTCGTAACCAGTTCCAGAAATTCCCAGGCATCATGAATGGAACTCAGAAGCCTGAGTATGGTCGCGTCGTCGATATCTGCACCCGTGATTCACTTCGCGAGCTCGCAACACCAGGTCTTCTTGCTGTGATGGCTCCAATCGCCGTCGGCTTTGGACTCGGCGTCGGTGCCCTCGGTGCATACCTTGCAGGTGCGATCGGAACCGGAACCTTGATGGCGGTCTTCCTAGCCAACTCTGGCGGTGCGTGGGATAACGCAAAGAAGATGGTCGAGGACGGAAACTATGGTGGCAAAGGCTCTGAGGCCCATGCAGCCACTGTCATCGGCGACACCGTGGGTGATCCATTCAAGGACACTGCCGGACCTGCCATCAACCCACTCCTCAAGGTAATGAACCTTGTCGGACTTCTCATCACGCCAGCTGTCGTCGCACTTACTGTCGATGGGAACACCTTGCTATCGACATCGATCGCAATCGCTGCGGTAGTCGTTCTTGTCCTGACCTTGATCCGTAACCGCAAGCAATCGACGATGATCGGATAGTTGCTCACGCAACCTAGAAGATCATGTAGTTGTCTTGGACTCGAAACATCGAGTACGGACCTGAACAAGGAGTTGACCCTTGGCTAAGTCATCGACGCCGACAAAGGATCGACAGCTCACCAAACTGGTGATCGTCGAATCACCGGCAAAGGCGAAGAAGATCGCTGGCTATCTCGGCGATGGCTACGTCGTTGAAGCTTCCATCGGTCATGTCCGTGATCTGCCACAACGGGCAGCAGACATTCCAAAGGAGTATAAGAAATTCGCCTGGTCGCGCGAGGGTGTCGATATCGAGAATGAGTTCACACCCCTCTACGTCGTCAATCCGAACAAGAAGAAGAAGGTTGAGGAGCTAAAGGAGCTTCTCAAGGATGCAGACGAACTGATCCTCGCGACAGACGAGGACCGAGAAGGCGAGGCGATTGCCTGGCACCTCATGGAGATCTTGCGACCGAAAGTCCCAGTCAAGCGGATGGTCTTCAATGAGATCACCAAAGATGCCATTCTCAAGGCCCTCGAGGAGACGCGAGATATCGATCAGCGGCTTGTCGATGCGCAGGAGACTCGTCGAATTCTTGATCGGCTATTCGGTTACCGCCTCTCACCAGTCCTTTGGAAGAAGGTCATGCCGAGGATCTCCGCAGGTCGAGTCCAATCTGTCGCTACTCGCCTTATCGTGGAGCGTGAACGCGAGCGCATGAAATTCATCTCCTCCACCTGGTGGGACATCACGGCACAGTGTGAACCTGGGTTCAATGCGCGGCTTCTAGAAGTGGATGGCAAACGCCTTGCCTCCACAAATGACTTTGATGATCATGGAGCTTTGAAGGAGAAGAGTGCCAACCAGATTCTTCTTCTCGATGAAGTGCGCGCTACCGCACTCAAGATAGGTCTACAGGGCCAACCTCTTGTCGTTCGTTCCCTAGAAGAGTCGCCTCGGACTGAACGCCCGAAACCACCATTCACCACGTCAACGATGCAGCAAGACGCAGGTTCGCGCCTTGGCTGGGGTGCGGCTCTCACCATGCGAATAGCCCAGAGCCTTTATGAAGGTGGCTACATCACCTACATGCGAACCGATTCTGTCAATCTCTCTCAAACGGCGATCAATGCTGCACGATTCGCAGCAAAGAGCCTTTATGGTGCAGACCACGTCTCTGAGAATCCTCGTCTCTATGAAGGAAAGAGCAAGAATGCCCAGGAGGCTCATGAGGCTATTCGTCCCGCGGGTGATGTCTTCAAGAGCCCTGGTGAATTAGCACCAGAATTGACTCGCGACCAACTCGCTCTCTACGACTTGGTTTGGAAGCGCACCGTTGCCTCACAGATGGCTGATGCCAAGAAGATGCAGACGAGAGTTGACTTTGATGTTGCGACGAAGGATGGCGAGTCAGCCACGTTTCGCGCTAACGGTTCTGTCGTAACTTTCCCAGGATTCCTGGCAGCCTACGACGACTCAACCGAGGAGAAGAGCGACGAAGATGACAGGCGCCTTCCTGCCATGTCTGCCGGTCAGTCGATCAAGGTCAATGAGTACATCTCTGAGTCGCATGAAACCAAGCCACCAGCGCGATATACGGAACCAACACTCGTAAAGAAGCTCGAGGAACTGGGCATAGGAAGACCCTCTACCTTTGCTTCGATCATACAAACTGTTCAGGATCGCGGCTATGTCTTCAAACGAGGTCGGGCTCTTGTTCCAACGTTTCTCGCATTCTCTGTGACCGGGCTCCTTGAACAACACTTCACCAAGCTGGTCGACTACGAGTTCACTGCTTCAATGGAGGAGGACCTTGATCGAATTGCAAACGGAGAAGCAGAGAGAACAAATTGGCTCACCGACTTCTTCTTTGGTCACGATGGTAATCCAGGTCTACAGGATTTAGCAGCGGACCTAGGCGTCATTGATGCCCAAGCAATCAACACCATGAAGATGGGTGACGAGATAGAGATTCGTGTTGGTCGCTTCGGTGCTTACTTGCAGCAAGGTCAAGGCGATGATCGAAAGTTCGCCAATATTCCTGAAGGAATGGCACCGGACGAACTGACATTGCCCTTAGCACAGGAATTACTGGCACAACCCTCTGGCGAGCGACCATTGGGTATCGACCCCACAACAGGTTTGGAGATCGTGGCTAAGTCTGGGCGCTTCGGATCGTACGTGACTGAGATTCTCCCCGAACCGCCAGAGGAAGAAGGAAAGAAAAAGAAGAAGAAGTCGAAAGATGCCCCTAAGCCGAAGACTGCTTCACTCTTCTCCTCCATGTCCCTCGACACCATCGTTTTGGAAGATGCACTCAAGTTGCTCTCACTTCCCCGTGTGATTGGTGAGTATGAAGGGGTGGAGATCACCGCTCAGAATGGTCGTTATGGACCGTACCTACGACATGGAACCGACTCACGCACTCTAACGAGCGAGGATCAGATCTTCTCTCTCACCCTTGATGAAGCGATTGAGATCTACAAGCAACCTAAGGTGAGACGACGAGGTGTCGCTAAACCGCCTCTAAAGGATCTCGGAATCGATCCGGAGACGAAGAAGCAGATCGTCGTGAAGGATGGGCGATTCGGTGCCTACGTAACCGATGGTGAGACCAACGCGACCCTGCGTCGTGGAGATACTCCTGAGGCTATGACTCTCGAGCGCGGACTTGAACTCCTTGCCGGTCGGCGCGCTTGGGAACTCGAAAATGGGGATGCTCCGAAGAAGTCGTCAAGAAAGTCTTCCAAGAAGGCACCAACATTGACTGAGAAGACCATCGAGGGAGTCGGTGCCAAGAAGAAGGCCAGAAAGAGTGCAACTGGTAAGTCTAAAAAAGAGGTTTCCGTCTAAGGGTTAGGCTTCCAATATGGCGCATTCCATCCCCACCCCTACAAATCCTCGATCCGGTATGCGGGATAGCGTTCTCTCAATCCGCCCATTCAATCGCCTCTGGCGGGCTCTTTCTGTCTCATCCTTCGGTGACTGGCTTGGTCTATTGGCTTCGACGGCGCTTGCTCAACAACTTGCCGGGGATGACTATGCAAAGGCAAATTTCGCCATCGCGGGTGTCTTCATCGTGAGACTGATCCCCGCAGTTCTCCTTGGCCCTCTTGCTGGAGTGCTCGCTGATCGTTTCGATCGACGGAAACTCATGGTCGTCACAGACTTGATGCGATTCTCTCTCTATCTCTCAATTCCTATCGTCGGAAACTATTTTTGGCTCTATACCGCAACTCTCCTTGCAGAGACTGTCACTCTCTTTTGGAGCCCCGCGAAGGAAGCTACAGTTCCCAATCTAGTTCCGCGCAATAAGTTGGAGTCGGCTAATCAAGTTCAACTTCTTGCGGCATATGGGACAGCACCGCTGGCCGCTATCGTTTTCTCCCTACTAGCGCTATTCAACTCAGCCCTATCGGGAATCCTCAATTGGGAAGACTCGACTGCGGCAGATATCGCTCTCTATATCAACGCATTCACCTTCCTCTATGCCGCTTATGTCATCTATACGTTGAGAGAGATTCCTTCCCGGTCGGCTTCCTCGGAAAGTGAATCGTCCATCCTTCAATCACTCTTTACCGGTTGGCGATTCGTTGGAGAGTCATCCATCGTCCGAGGGCTGATCATCGGAATGATTGGTGCGTTCATTGCGGCGGGAGCGGTGATTGGTCTAGCGAGAACATTTGTCGATGACCTCAAGGCAGGCGAGGCCGCCTACGGAATCCTCTTTGGTTCCGTCTTCACGGGACTGGCACTAGGCATCACACTTGGACCTAAGGCATTGGCTCAGTTCTCGCGAAGAAGGATCTTTGGCGCATCCCTGACTGTCGCAGGATCATTCCTAATCCTTCTATCCCTGATTCAGAACTTGGTCTTGGCCATCCTCATCACCCTTGTTTTGGGCTTCTTTTCGGGTATTTCGTGGGTCACTGGCTTCACGATGCTAGGCCTTGAGGTCGATGATCAACTTCGCGGAAGAATCTTTGCCTTTATTCAGAGTCTCATCCGTGTTGTGCTCATCTTGGTACTTGCCATCTCACCACTTGTAGCGGCAGCTATAGGGCGCCATACCTATGATGTCTTTGAGGTCACTCTCACATATAACGGTGCAGCATTCACTATGTTGTTTGCGGGAATCATTGCAACTGTTGTAGGTGTGATCTCCTACAAGAAGATGAAAGATCGGCCAGGAATTTCGTTCTTGGCAGACGTTCGCAGTGCTCTTCGTGGCGATCTAGGAGCTTCGGTCAACACGGTCACCCCAGGGCTATTCATTGCATTTGAAGGAGGGGAAGGGTCGGGAAAGTCGACTCAATCCAAGCTTTTGCAGGACTGGTTAGAGAGTGAAGGGATTCAAGTCATTCTCACACGCGAACCAGGTGGAACCCCTTTAGGCCAAGGTCTTCGAAGCATTCTTCTCTCTAAGGAAACTGGCCATATCTCGCCCCGAGCGGAAGCGCTCCTCTACGCCGCGGATCGCGCACATCATGTCTACTCCGTCATCCAGCCAAATCTTGACCGTGGCCATGTTGTCATCACGGATAGATACTCAGATTCTTCAATTGCCTATCAGGGAGCGGGTCGGATACTTTCCTCTGAGGAAGTAGCGCGAATCTCTCGATGGGCCACGAACGCGCTGACACCTCACCTCACCATAATCTTGGATCAAGCCCCAGAGATTGGCCTGGCCAGAATAGAAGACGGGGATCGACTCGAAAGCGAAGCCATTGATTTCCATGAACGTGTCCGCGACGAGTACTCCATCCTCGCTGGAGCGGACCCTGATCGCTACCTAGTTCTTGACGCGACCTTGGACGTGAACGAATTGGCAACGCGCGTCCAAGAACGAGTAAAGCCCCTGTTGGAGGCTCGAAACATCGGCCATGGTCTTTAGGACTCCTCGGGTCAGGCAGAATTCGGCTATGCGACTAGACCACGTCTCTTATGCAACCTCACATGATTCCGTCATTGATGTCATTCAACGAATTGGCAGTCAACTCGGTGCTTCCTTTATTGATGGTGGCATTCATCCTCAATTCGGAACCCGTAACTTCATACTCCCATTGAAGGAGTCACGGTACATAGAGGTTGTCTGTCCTTTGGATCATCCTGCCGCAGACAAGACTCCGTTTGGTCAATTGGTGAGCAAGAAAGTTGATGCTGGTGGAGGCTGGCTCACATGGGTAGTCGCAGTGAATGATCTCTCCCCAATTGAAGAGAAGTTACAGCGCAAAGCAATAGCGGCGCACCGAAAGAAGCCTGATGGCGATGAGCTCTTTTGGCGCCAGATAGGGGTACTCGATACTTTGGATCAGGCAAGTAACCCTTTCTTCATAGAGTGGCAGAGTGACCTGCACCCATCAACGGAGCGAGAATCTCAGGTGGTCTTGAGCTCGATAGAAATTCATGGGGATCAGGGTTCACTTCAGACGAGATATGGTCTGGACGCTCTTTTCTCCGAAGGTGATGTCCAGTTCGAGTGGATTCAAGATGATAATGAAACGGGCATCGAATCAGTTACTTTCATGACCCAAAATGGAGAGGTTCGAATCGACTAAAGATTGCCGCCTTAGCTCAGTCGGTAGAGCGTCGCTCTCGTAAAGCGAAGGTCTCGGGTTCGATTCCCGAAGGCGGCTCAATGCTTCAGGAATAGAGTTGCGCCTACTGACAATCTCCTGCTCAATACGAGAAAGAATCTCCAGGGAAGATGTTTTCTTCTACCTCTCGTATGAACTCCCTGACTGATAGAAGCGTTAGAGCGTAGAAACCATCCATCCTGGTATCTCGTCCAAATTTCGCATAGTTGGACTCACCCGCTAAAGATTCAGAAAAGGTTTTGAGGATGTCGGGAACGTAGCACTTTGCAAACTTGGGACGGAAATTGGGATACAAACCCAACAAGTCGTGCAAAATGAGAAGCTGCCCATCTACGTTCTTCCCCGCGCCAATACCTAAGCAGAGAATGTCCAGGCTACTTGAAATCAATCCACCCAAGTCTGGAGGAGTGGCTTCCAAAAGAAGAGCAAAAGCACCTGCGCTTTGAACACTTAGAGCATCATCGCGCAATTGCTGAGCTTCTGATGTAGATCTACCCACAACACGATATCCGCCAAACTGAGCAGAGGTTTGTGGAGTTAAGCCTAAGTGTCCCACGACAGGAATTCCTGCTGAAGTTATCGCTCCTATGCGATTTATCATTACTCCGGCACCTTCAAGCTTGATTGCATCACAGCCAGACTCCTTGACGAAGCGCATGGCATTCTTGACTGCTTCCTCACTCGAGATCTCATAAGATCCCTTGGGCATATCTCCTACAATGAACTTGTCAGGTGCCCCACGTCTAACTGACTTACAAAGCATTATCATTTCATCCATGGTTACTGGGACGGTATCTGAGTAACCCAAGACAGTCATACCACCTGAGTCACCAACAAGAATCATGTCAAGTTCAGAGCTATTCAAAGCATGTGCCATGGAATAGTCATAACAGGTCAACCAGGTGATTGGTCTCTTAGCAGATTTCTTAGCTGCGAGACTTCGGATACTTTGTTTCATGCCGAGAGTCTAACAAGGCGTCGTGTAACATTCCATATAGATGGTTGGGGGAATTGTGGGAGATGCAAGATTAACTGGTGCTGAGGTGGTGGCGGACTTCATATCCCGTCATCTGTTTCCAAAGGTATTCCTGGTTACAGGCGGAGCGTGCGCATTTATGGTTGACGCGATCGGAGAACATCCGGATTTGAGTTACATTTGTTTTCAACATGAACAAGCGGCGGCTATGGCTGCAGACGCTATCTGGAGAACAAACTCTCAAGTTGGAGTCACTATGGCTACCAGTGGTCCAGGAGCTACGAATCTGATTACAGGGATAGCATGCTCTTGGTTTGATTCCATACCCAGTTTTCACATTACCGGTCAAGTAAATGATTCAGAAAGTGCCGCATTCTTGGGCGCGAAAGTTCGACAAGCAGGATTTCAAGAGACTGACATTGTAGGAATGGTGACTTCAATCACCAAGTTTGCCCGACGGGTCAACTCGATTGAAGACTTATGTGCATCCCTTGTCGAAGGACTTCAAATTGCAACATCGGGTCGAATGGGACCAGTGCTAATTGACGTTCCAATGAACATACAAAAAGCGGAAATTTCCCGTTCAAAGTGGGACAAGTACCTCAATGCTCTGAAGGAGGACATCGGGAGCACTGAACCATCAATCGCAGTCGACTTTGCCTCGATGTTTGAAGAATCTAAACGACCACTGGTGTTACTAGGTGGAGGTTTGGTACTCAGTAAAACAATATCTTCTGTGCAGAGTTGGTGCCAGCAAAACT
>CAYTOH010000012.1:0-2682 GCA_964439375.1 uncultured Aquiluna sp. | reverse complement strand
CCTATGTGGCATCTTGGAGTGCTTTACCATTCGTCGATCGTTCAAGTCGATTGTATCTAGGGTCGATCGGCGTATACGGTTCAAGAGTCGCCAATTGGGCTGTCCAAGCTTGTGACTTGCTTGTTTCTTTTGGCTCAAGACTCGACAATCGACAGAGAACTGCCAACCCAAAAGGCTTCGCTCCATTCGCAAGAAAAGTAGTGTTAGACATTGATGCCGAGGAGCTGAAGAAACTTGGCCCAAATTATGAATCAGTGCGTTTCGATTTAGCGCATATTGAAGAACTGCTTCCCGCAAATGTTGCCTATGTTGACTCTCAACCTTGGCTAAGTGCGCTAGACCAAGCGCAAAGAGAAATTGATGATGGGATGAGTGCAGCTACTTCCAAGGGAGACTTGAACCCATATAAGGCTGTGCAAATTGTTCAAAAGATGTTAGAGGATGATGCAATTGTCGTCTCTGATTGTGGCGCGAACCTCTGCTGGGTTTATCAGTCGTTTCTTCCATCTCGTCAACTCTTATTTACTGCTGCCGGTAACTCACCTATGGGATACAGTTTGCCTGCAGCGATTGGTGCAAGCATTAGTGAACCAAACCGACAGGTAGCATGTTTCATCGGAGACGGTGGACTTCAAATGAATCTCCAGGAATTGCAAACAGTCGCAAATCTAAACTTGCCCATAAAGATTTTTATCCAAAACAACTTTGGCTATGGAATCATCAAGCAGTTTCAGGACAGCTATTTTGATGGTCGACACCACGCATCCGGTCAAGGTTATTCCCTTCCTTCCTTCTCAGCTATAGCGCAGGCCTTTGGTATTCAGTATGTTCGAGCAAATACAGAAAGAGACTTGGAGGCTGTTGACTTAGTTGCGTCAAATCCACAGATTATCGATATCGCATTACCTCCTGGAGCTTTGATTACTCCAAAAGTGGAGATGGATAGGTTTCTTCATGATCAATTTCCATATGTAGGTAATCCCGGAGTTTCGAAACTGCCTTATGCTTATCCGAGCCGACCTAGCGAACTCTAGGTTGTTTCTCTTGTGAGTAAAGGAGTATTCGCAAGCGCCCAGCATCTAGAGCTGCAACGGTGTGTTGATGAAGCCGGATTCCTAACTGACGAATTCTTGGATGCGACGACAACATCGAGGTGGGTCATCCTGGGAGGGACGGGATTTGTTGGCCGGTGGTTGACTTTGTTCGGTCAAGAAATAGCGCGCAGAACGAAGAGGCCTTCACTGGTTAGTGTTGTTACACGAGATGTCAGGTTTGCAGAAGTACAACTCCGAAATTTTTTGCCAAGCCAATATCCAATCCCAGCAATAGTGCAAATGGAAGATCTGCTGATTGAGTCGAAGTTCAATAAACTGATGATGGGTGTAGATACGATTTTCCATGCTGCAACACCCACGAATGATAAAAAAGCAAAACTAGGCGAAATACCAAGATTCACATCTCAGATCTTGAAACATTGCAGAATGTTGGAACGTCCACGATTTGTCCATCTAAGCAGCGGCGGCGTCTATCAACGAGAAGATTTTGTGGGCAAGCAGGTTCCAGAGGGAACGAAGCGTGTGGAGAGAAGTGCAGCAATCAATTCTTATCAAAGAACGAAGATTGAATTGGAAGAGATGGTAGAGGAAGCTACAATTTCAGGTTTGATTAGGGGCATCAACCCGAGGCTTTTCGCTTTTGGAGGTCCAGGTTTTCCCATCAATTCAGATTACGCTTTTGCAGAGTTTATGAAGTCTGCTCTCGTTGGAAAGAGAATTGAAATTAGAGGAAACAAGGATTCTCATAGATCATATATGCATCCAGTTGACATGACAGCATGGCTTCTTAGAGCATGGCAACACATTGATGTGCTGGGACAAAGTCCAGTTCACATCGGAAGCCCAATACCTGTGAGCATGATGAATCTGGCACTGGGAATTGCTCAAGAGTTTGGGGGTGTTGACGTGTTTTTGCTCGACCAGAGATCCCAAGAAGTTGAATGGTATGTTCCTGAAACTCTTGCATTAAGAAGGCTTGGCGCGCCGCTTACAAACTCGGTATTGCACGACATTGTGAAATCTTGGCGCAGATTTTTATCCCCGAACAGGTCTTCCTGGAACTGATGCCGCTAACCTAGTTTTCGCACATTCGACAAACAAGTGTTCTTTCCCTCGCTTGAATCATCTTAGAATAGTGAATTAGTCATCAAATGAACAACATTGGAAATGCGGAAGAACCATGAGTTAGATATTTCTTTCGAAGGGCGTCCCGATCGATTCACCAATTGGAATCCAGAGACAACTTGCTAGTACTAATGAAGCCATTTTTGCTATGCTGAACCTATGCCTCAAGTTGTTACCTCGGTAGATATCTGTACTTCTGCGTTCAACGAAGAAGATGCTCTCGAAGAGTTCAAATCAAAGACTCTTGAAATCTTTGATTTGAACCCAGATCTCGATTGGCGCCTGATCATTGTGGATAATGGATCTTCAGATCAGACTTGGAAGATACTTCAGGAATGTGCAAAAAGCGATTCACGCATTACCGCAATCAAGCTCAGCCGAAACTTTGGATTTGAGTGTGCCATCTTGGCGGCACTATGTGTATCAAAAGCTGATGCATCCATCATCATGGCCTCGGATTTGCAAGATGACCCGAAAAACATCCCAATCTTTTTGCAGTTGT
>CAYTOH010000011.1:8133-13974 GCA_964439375.1 uncultured Aquiluna sp. | reverse complement strand
AAGATTCACACCGCGATAAAAAAGTTCAAATAAAACCTAATTTGTTGTTGCATTATTACTACATAGTATTTATGCTACATCCATGGGTCGTAAACCAAAGGCTGAAGAAGAGCGGGTAGCTAACCGCATCGAAGAGCTGCGCACCCAAGCTGGCCTGAGTCGTCAAGAACTTGCCGATCAGGTCGGTGTGCACTACCAAACCATCGGATACATCGAGCGCGGTGAATACTCGCCATCACTTGTGTTGGCTTTGCGCATCGCCTCGGTTCTAGGCGCCAGTGTCGAAGAGATTTTCTGGCTTGATGAGGAAGAGCAATGAGCAACGAACTACTAGTTGTTTTCTACATTCTGGTGACCCTTGCGGTTGCCTACCTTTGGTTCTATCCAAAGGTCATCGGCAACAACGTAAAGCTGATGGCCTGGATGGACATCATAGTTTCGGGTATCCCAATCGGAATATCCGCTGTCTTGTTCTGGGTCTCCGACCCGGTCTTCAAGATCTTTGACTGGGAGTTGAACTGGTTCTTCTTTACCCTGATCGCACTGACGGTTATTGAACTTCCAATCTTTTGGCTTTACCTCAAAGCACGGGGGCTTTCCAAGCAGTATTGGGAAGCAATGGGCTTTGGAGCAAAAGGTTCTGCTGATGCAGGTTGGTCCACTGCGTCAGTCAAGGAGGTTGAGAAGCAGCTCAATGACACCAAGTGGGACGGACTCAGGACCCCCGGTGCGAAGCGCTTCCTGCTAATTGCATCCAATGCAGTGATCCTTTTTGGAACAGGCTTCTTGCTAGCTGTCGGAGACAACGCGTGGGCCGCTTACTCATTGATCCACATCGTTCTTATCTTTGCCTTCTGGTTCCTGCTTCGTCAGTCGGTGCGCCTGATTGCCGATGCTCCTGAAGAGGCTCTTGATGAGCGCATGATCCGTCAGCGTGACCGCAGCTACTTGATTGCCTACCGCTGGATGGCGCTATTCGCATTCGGCTTCGCCACAGCACTCATGGTCTATTCGATCTTCACCGACTCCCAGACAAATTCCGACGGGTTCAACTACCAGCTCTCGTTCACTTGGCCTCAGGTCCAGGCGATCTTCTGGCTGATTTTTGGATACTCCTTCATGCTGCCTTCGATGGCGATGATCTCCCTGGAGCTGAAGAAGTTGAGCAAAAAGTAATGCCACTAGAAATCTGGATTGCGATAGGCGCTGCTGTATTCGTGGCAGTTTTCTTGCCGCTAGTAAATGCCTCGAAAAAAAAGGAAAACGATGACAATCAAAACTAGGGATAGCTTCCCGGATATCCTGAGGGGCTTTGCGCTCCTCGGCATTGCTCTAGTCAACATTCAGTACTTTTCGATCAGCACCTTCAACGGAGCAGAGTCATTAGACCTATCGAAGCCTGAGAATGGGTCTGTGGCATTTGTGGTCTGGGCACTGTTCCAAGCGAAGTTCTACCTATTGTTCTCTTTCCTTTTTGGTTACTCCGCGCACTATGTAATCAAGGGCGAAAAGACGAACCGCCGCAGATGGATTGGCCGCTCAGTTGGCTTAATCCTGCTCGGGGCAATTCACCTAAGCTTCTTCTTCCATGGCGACATCCTCTTCCTCTACGGAGTTTTTGGGCTACTGCTCGTCGCCTTCTATTTCCGCAAGGACAAGACATTGAAGGTGTGGTCCTGGGTCATTTACATTCTGACGGCATTGCTGTTCACCGCCTTTTCCGCACTGACATTCTTGGGAGAGGCCTTCTTGTCATCCAAGGGCAAGACCATGCCATCGGATTTGTATGTCGACACCTTGGATGTTGCTCTGGCAAGCGGCGACTTCTTGCAGATTGCGGCTGCTCGAGTTGAGCTATGGACAATCTTTGCAGGTCAAGCTTTCTTGTTGCAGGGACCGCTGGTGTTTGCAGCATTCCTAGTTGGTGTCCTGGTTGCTCGAAAAGGTGGGCTGGCCGAGAATCTCTCACCTGGGTTGATGAAGCGTTATGCGCTATGGGGCTTGACTCTAGGTTTGGGAATTCAGTTGCTCGCGGCATACCTGTTTATTCAAAGCACCCAACTCGAGACCTTTGGCCTTGGGCTTTACCTAACCGCACTTACCTTGAACTTCCTCGGAGCACCGCTCATGTCAGCTGGATTGGTTGGTGGGCTTTGGCTTCTGTCACAGAGGCTCAAGCTATCTCTGCTCAGCGCTGCGGGTCGGCACTCACTGAGCATTTACCTCGGCCAATCTTTGGTCTTCTCCACGCTTTTCTCAGCTTGGGGATTTGGACTATTCCAGGAAGTGAGCTTGCTCGGAGTTGTGCTCATTGCAGCCGCAACGGGGCTTGGGTTGGCATTACTTGCCCAAGCTAACCTGCGCTTCAGAAGCAGGGGGCCAATGGAGGCCTTGCTTTCAAACTTCAGCAAGCTATTCGAGAGGAAAAATTGAACTACGAACAACTTGGGCTCCTAGGCATCTTTATCGCTGGAGCAATCCCTTGGTTTGAGGCTATCGCTGTCGTGCCCGCAGGAATCGTAGTCGGATTAGATCCTGTGCTGACGGTAATCGCAGCCGCAGTCGGTAACGCAATAACCATATTCCTGTTTGCCTATGCCGGTTCAGGCATCCGAACCTGGATCATCAAGCGTCGCGAAGCCAAAGGCAAGACTGGTGAATCCCCTCGCTACCAAAAGGCGTTAGCAGCTTTTGATAAGTATGGGATGTGGGGCATGGCGGCACTTGGTCCTGTACTAATTGGCACTCAGTTTGCGGCAGCTGCCTCAGTTGCGGCCGGAGTTAAGCCGTTGAAGGCATCGCTCCTGATTACCATAAGCATGGTTTTGTGGGCGGCGGGTATCGCCTGGGGAATGACCGCGCTCGGAATCACAATCTCCTAGTTTTCCCCAAGCCCCTTGTCTATACTCATGTATAGATTAGGGGATTGTGTTGTGACTGAGCGTGTGACCAGAAAAGCATTCAAGAATGGCGGCAGTGTCGCTGTCCGCATTCCCAAAGGCTGGATTCCAGAGGACTCTGAGATCGACATTGTCAGACGCGAGGATGGCACAGTCGAAATCCGACCAATCGACAAAGAAACTCGGATGAGGAGGCTCTTGGAATACCTAAGCCAGCAGCCAGAGCTCCCCGAGGAAGACTTCTCTGCTCCAGTCCGAGAGGCCTGGCCCGACCGCTTCAACTCTGACGAAATGTTCAGGGGCTAGCACCGGTGAAAAAGTATTTACTCGACACTGACATCCTGCTGTTTGCGCTCAAGGGAAATGCAACGGTGCTGGACAAGTGGGCCAAACTAAACGCTAGCCAGTGGTCTATATCAGCTATTTCGGGTTACGAAATCCAAAAAGGAATCGAAGCTAACCCAACAACTAAATCTAGTCAGCGGGCAACTCTACTTATAGCCCAGTTGGACATGGAACCAATCACCAGCGACGTCTCGCTTGAGGCCGCGAAAATCCACCAAACGCTCAAAAGCCAGGGATTGTCGATCGGACCTGCTGACGAGCTGATTGCAGCGCAGGCCGTTGTTCTGGGTGCGACGCTTGTGACGAACAACACCAAGCACTTCAGCCAAGTGCCGAGACTAAAAATCGAGACTTGGGTTTAGGGCTGAAGCCTGTTTGGTCCGCGGAACAGGAAGCTTGCTTCGCGGATGTTTGGTAGGTCGAGAAGAAGCATGACTACTCGCGTGAGACCCATCCCAAAACCACCGTGGCTTGGGGCTCCATAGCGGAAGAAGTCCAGGTAGAAGTTGAGGCCTTCAAGCTCCAGACCCTTGTCCTTCACCTGCGCTTCGAGAACATCGATGCGGTGCTCACGCTGAGCACCGGTGGTGATCTCGGTGCCCTTCCAGATCAGGTCATAGCTCTTGGTAAGCGCCGGGTTGTCCTCGTGACGCATGTGGTAGAACGGGCGAATGTTCTTTGGGTAGTCGGTGAGGAACACGAACTCGTGATCAAATGCCTCTGCAACGTGAGCAGCAATCTGCCGCTCACCCTCTGGGTCTAGGTCGCCGTCAGCACGCGGCACTTTGTAGCCGCGAGCCTCAACGATGGCGTGAGCCTCAGCCAGTGGAATTCTTGGGAACGGAACGGTTGGGACCTTTACCTCAAAACCGTAAAGCTTCTCTATCTCAGCGCCGTGCTTGTCCTTAACCGCCTGGATTGCCTTTACAAGCAGGCGCTCCTGGAACTTCATGACATCTTCGTGGCTGTCGATGAAGCTCATCTCCATGTCAACCGAGATGAACTCGGTGGCGTGGCGAGAGGTGAATGATGGGTCCGCTCGGAAAACTGGGCCAATCTCAAAGACTTTGCCAAGACCTGAGGTCATAGCCATCTGCTTATAAAACTGAGGGCTTTGCGCAAGGTAGGCGTGGGTTTCGAAGTATTCAAGCTTGAATAGCTCAGCGTGAGACTCTGAAGGTGAGCCCATGAGCTTGGGAGAGTGAATCTCGATGAAGTCGTTCTCGAGCCAAAGCTCTCGCCATGCCTGCTCGATGGTGGTCTGAACCCGCATCATCAGGTTTAGTTCGGGCCTACGCAGGTCGATAAAGCGCCAGTCCAGGCGCTTGTCAATCGAGGTGTCGTCGGCAATTGGGCTGTCTGGGTTGGCGAGGGAAACAATCTTCAGGTCGGTTAGCAGGATCTCAATACCCCCGAGCTTGACTCGCTCATCGTGCTTTAGGTTTCCGGAGATCTCAACAAAGCTGCCATTAGTGAGGCTACTAACCACGTCGGCTAGCGCATCTTCGTCCGCCGGGCGAGGGTAGGTGACCTGAACGCTGCCGGACTCATCGCGGATGATGATGAACTGAATGCGCTTCTGGTCACGAAGGGTCTCTACCCAGCCACCGATGGTTACCGGTCCGTCCTCGCCTTGAGCGAGCGTTCCGATTAGTTTGCGATCTAGCATTTCTACCTCTGAAAGTGGGCTGAGAAGGGTAACCCTGCAAGTTTAGCGAAGGTAAACTTCTCTGTATGCCCGCCTCTCGCCTTCATCTGGTTCGCCATGGCGAGGTATTTAATCCGGACAAGGTGCTCTATGAGCGCATCGAAGGCTTTGGGCTGAGCGATTTGGGGCACCAAATGGCAGATGCTGCAGCCAAACAGCTCAAGAGCGAGGGCGTGACAATCGCAAAGCTTGTGGTCTCGCCACTGCAGCGCACCAGAGAATCAGCCAAGCCAATCGAGTCATTGTTTGGCATTCAAGCTCAGCTCGATGAGCGAATCATCGAACCCTGGAACCTGTTCAAGGGGCTAAGGGTAGGCCCGAGGGCATTACTCAAAAGGCCAAGCATTGCTCTAAATCTCTATAACCCGGCCAAGCCAAGCTGGGGAGAGCCTTTCGTTGACATCGCATCCCGAATGAATGACGCTGCCTTGGATCACTGGTCGAGTGTCGAAGGTGGAGACGTTGTTTTTGTCTCACACCAGCTACCAATCTGGATGGTTTATCGCTCCTCACAGGGCTTGAGATTGCCTCACGACCCTAGGTCGAGAAGGTGCTCACTTTCATCGATTACCTCGTTTGAGGTTATTGATGGAAAGCTCAGGGAAGTCGATTACCGTGAACCGGGACTCGAGTTTGCAACCACGGCGGTAGATGGAGGTGCGGTGTGAAAAGACAGACCGTTCGCAACATTGCCATCACACTCATTGTGATGCTGGTCGCATCCTTTGTTATCACCCTCGCCGGCTGCACCTCTGATCCTCTAGCTGAGCAGTTCCGCGAGGGAGACAACAAAAACTACATTGCAGGCGATGGCACCGTGACTGAGTTTGCCAAGGACTCTAGGCCCGGCTTTGATCCATGGACTGGTCGCACAGAAAGTGGCTTGAC
>CAYTOH010000011.1:0-8033 GCA_964439375.1 uncultured Aquiluna sp. | reverse complement strand
TCCGCCGCTCCCAAGTCCAAGGTGATTGCTGGTTCGCTGCTGTTTGTTCTGGGGTTCACCGCAGTATTTGTATCCCTTGGTGTTTTAGCCGGGACGGCTGGCTTACTCTTTGTCGCTCAGAATTTCTGGGTCCAGGTTGTGCTCGGTGCTCTTGTGGTGATTTTTGGTTTGGCCATGATCGGACAGTTTGCCTTTTTGCAACGAACCGTCAAGTTGCCAATTTCACCAAAGTTGGGCCTTGCGGGAGCACCACTTCTTGGAGTTGTGTTTGCCCTTGGTTGGACCCCCTGCATTGGCCCCACCCTTTCAGCGGTCTTGGTTCTGGCATCAGATTCGGGCGATCCGGTCAGAGGTGGAATCCTCGCGACTGTCTATTCGCTAGGAATTGGCATCCCTTTTGTTTTGATTGCGGCTGGGTTTAGCTGGGCGAGCAGGTCGGTTGATTTTGTAAAGCGTCACATCAGAGCGTTCAACCTCTTTGGTGGTTCGATGCTGATTGTGATTGGTGTCTTGTTGATGACCGGGCTCTGGGCAAGGTTTATCTCTTGGATTCAGGTGGTGACAAGTGGCTTCACAGTTCTTCTCTAAGCTCGCGTTCTGGCCCAGGTGGTTCTGGCGTCAGCTCACCTCAATGCGCACCGCTCTGTTTCTACTTCTTCTTTTGGCTGTTGCCGCGGTGCCCGGCTCGCTTTATCCGCAGCGCTCGGCAGACCCAAACGGTGTTCGCTTCTACTATGACCAGCAGCCTGAGTTTGCGGCCATTCTTGATTCGCTTCAGCTCTTTGATGTTTACACCTCGGTTTGGTTTAGTGCGATCTACATCTTGCTGTTTGTTTCCCTTGTCGGTTGCGTAGTGCCTAGGACCAAGATTCACTGGCACGCGGTCAAGGCAAAGCCGGTAAAGACCCCAGTTTCACTAAAGCGCATGCCCGCTCACATGGAGGTCGAGGGCAATCTTGACTCAGCTGAAGCGGTTTTGAAAAAGCTCAAGTTCAGACTTGATCGCCAGGGTGATTCGATCAGTGCGGAGAAGGGCTTTCTGAAGGAAACCGGAAACCTGGTTTTCCACTACGCCCTGATTGGTGTCTTGATTGCGGTTGGTGTTGGAGGCGGCTTTGCTTTCTCCGGCCAGCGAGTTTTGGTTGAGGGCGACAGCTTTGCAAACACCCTCTCCTCTTACGACGCCTTCTCACCGGGACCCTTCTTTTATGAGGGCGAGCTTGAGCCTTTCACACTCAAACTAGACAAGTTCACTGTCACATATGACCTGAATAACAGAGCAAACATTGGTCAGCCGATCGACTTCATTGCAGATGTGACGCTGGGCACCAAGCAAAGCTCTGAGGCTAAGCAAATTAGGGTGAACTACCCACTTGAGGTTCCAGGCGGAAATGTTTACCTAACCGGAAATGGCTTCGCTCCTGTAGTGACATTGCGTGACGGCTCAGGCGCTATCGCTTACTCTGGGCCGGTTGTGTTCCTGCCGCAGGATGGCAACATGACTTCAATCGGTGTGATCAAGGCTCCCGATGCAATGCCCGAGCAGATCGGAATCATTGCTTTCTTCTATCCGACTGCGGAGCAGTTGCAGTCCGGCGCCTACACATCGATCTATCCCGACCCCCTAGATCCGCTTCTAACCATGAACGTCTACACCGGTGACTTAGGCCTAGATTCAGGGATTCCAAGAAATGTATATGCCCTTGACACAACCGACATGGAACTGGTTGCGGGCAGAGATGGCCCTGCACCCGCCCTGCAACTTCGCGTTGGAGACGAGGTCCAGCTTCCCAATGACCTTGGAAGTATTCGCTTCGACGGGTTGCTTCGTTTTGCCTCAGTTGACATTGCACACAACCCAGGTGGGGTCTGGGTACTGCTGTTCTCGATGATTGCGCTGGTTTCTGTGACCATGTCGCTAATGATTCCTAGGCGCCGCGTTTGGTTCCGCGACCTAGGAAATGGGAAGATGGAACTCGCCGCTTTGGCTCGTGGCGATGACCCTAATCTCGAGGATTTGCTCTCGCGAATTAGACAAGAGTTAGACAACCAGAACGGAAAACAATGACTCAGCTGAACGAGCCGCTGTCACAGATATCGCTACTTTTTGTTTCGGCGTCGATGGGCTTTTTGGCCATCGCGTTGATGCTGTTCTCTTTCCAGTTAGCCAAGCTCTCCAAGAGCGAAACTGCTCCAACCGGGATGTCAAAACTCGAGACAATTGCGTTCTGGGTCACCGGCGTCGGCACAGTCATCCTCGGTATTGGTGTTGTTTTGCGGGGTGTGGCAGCAGGTCGCGTGCCATGGGCGAACATGTATGAGTTTGCAATTTCCGTCGCGTTTTTGGTGCTGATGGTCTATCTGACCTCTCTGAAAATCAAGGATCTTAGATTCATTGCAACTTTCGTGGTTGCCTTTGTTTTGGTCACACTCTTTGCTTCGGTTTCACTCTTCTATGTCGAGGTCAAGACCCTCATGCCTGCGTTGCAGAGCTACTGGCTCGTGATACATGTTGTCGTGGCAGTGCTTGCAACCGCCTTCTTCTCCATTGCAGCAGCACTCCACATCAGCTACTTGGTGAAAGCAAGAACTGGCAAGCAGACCATCATGCGCTTTTTCCCAAGCCTTGAGAACCTGGAGCGTTACGCCTACCGCTTCAACGTTGTTGGTTTTGTGCTCTGGAGCTTCACCTTGATTGCTGGTGCCATTTGGGCAGAGCGTGCCTGGCACCGCTACTGGGGTTGGGACACCAAAGAGGTTTGGACCTTCATCATCTGGGTTCTCTACGCCGGTTACTTGCACGCCATGGCAACCAGGGGTTGGAACGGTAAGAAGGCTGCTTGGCTGGGGCTCATTGCTTTCTTCGCGGTGATCTTCAACTTCACCATCGTGAACCTCTTCTTCAAAGGCCTGCACGTCTACTCAGGACTCTAAAGAGCGAGGCAGCGCTCCAATCGCTCAAGCCACCATTTGGTGCGCTCGGGACTCGCTGCATACTTCTCAAGTAGTTCAGAATCAATTTCTGGGACGGAGGGTTCGAGCTTGGAATCCAACGGTTTCAAAGACCTGGTGACCACGTCCCCCGCTAGCAGGTTCACAGTCCCCAGACCGCAGTCGTAGTCTAGATTTGGTAAGGCTGCGGCAAGATAAAGCCCCTGCGCAATACCGAGTGAGGTCTCAAGAGCCGAGCTAACGACAACCTCTAGGCCTAGTCGATTTGCAACGTCGAGACTTGCTTGAATTCCTCCGAGCGGCTGGGCCTTCAGCATCACGATATCCGCAGCGTTCAGTCTTTGAACTTCATCCGGGTCACCGCTTTTTCGAATCGACTCGTCTGCTGCGATCTTGATCCCAGAGCCAACCAGCAACTGCCGCAATTCAGCCATTTCTGTAACCGTGCGAACAGGCTGCTCGAGGTATTCCAATTTGGTTGAACCTAGTCTCTCGACAAGCTCCAAGGCCTCGGCGACCGAATAGCCGCCATTGGCATCCAGTCTTATCTTTGTCTCAGGAAAGTGCTTTACGACCGCAGATATTCGAGCTAGATCCTCATCGATTGACTCGCCTGGTGCTGCGACCTTGATTTTGACTGTTGTGAACGGAGTGAAGCTTTTCAAAACCTCAGAGACCTCGTCCGGCTTCACGGCAGGAAGAGTTGCGTTGATGCTGATTGATTCGCGGTGAACGCTTGGAAGCGGATCATGAGCCCAGCTGATGGCGGCTTTGAGCCAAACGCTCGCCTCTGAATCCTCATACTCAACAAAAGGTGACCATTCAGCGAATCGTTCGCCCTCGAGAATCAATGCCTCGCGATTAGTAACACCGCGAAATGGAGTGCGCATTGGGATGCTTACTACCCAAACTTTCCCTAGAGGCCCAGTCACGCGATTAGTCTAGGTGCATGCCCAATCAGGTCTCCGAGCTATTTGATGCCACGCAGTGGCAGAGCGTTACAGGTTTTGAAAACCTCAGCGATGTCAGCTACCACCGTCACATTGAACTTGGGGCTGTCAGGATTGGTTTTTCTCGGCCAGATGTAAGAAACGCCTTTCGACCTCAGACAGTGGATGAGCTCTATCGAGCCCTAGACCACGCTCGCATGCAGACCGATGTTGGAGTAGTGCTACTCACCGGCAATGGCCCCTCTTCAAAAGATGGCGGCTGGGCATTTTGCTCCGGCGGAGATCAGCGGGTTCGGGGTAAAGCCGGATATGAATACGGCGACCAGTCCTCAGGAAGACTTCACATCCTTGAGGTTCAGCGGCTGATTCGGTTCATGCCGAAGGTTGTCATCGCACTTGTCTCTGGCTGGGCTGCAGGCGGAGGTCACTCTCTGAATGTGGTTTGTGATCTGTCGATCGCATCAAAAGAGCACGCCATGTTCAAGCAAACAGATGCCGATGTTGGATCCTTTGATGCAGGCTATGGCTCTGCATACCTCGCAAGACAAACCGGACAGAAGTTTGCCCGGGAGATTTTCTTCCTAGGCGCAACCTATGACGCGATCCGCGCCTATGAAATGGGCGTTGTGAACAAGGTAGTTCCTCACGCTGAGCTTGAGCGAGAGGGCATCGCCTGGGCAAAAGATATTCTTGGCAAGTCCCCAACCGCAATCCGAATGCTGAAGTATGCATTCAACGCGGTTGATGACGGACTTGTCGGACAGCAGCTTTTTGCGGGTGAAGCAACTCGCCTTGCGTATGGCTCAGATGAGGCAACCGAGGGTAAAGAGGCTTTTCTTGAAAAGCGCAAACCCGACTGGTCAAGCTACCCCTGGCACTTCTAAATGAAGCAGCTCCGCTTGGTTCCTGCAAACGACACCTTTAGAGCACTCGCCCTGATGGTTGAGGTTTTGGATAACCAGGTTGCTGGATTCATTGCTCCTGCAGAGGTAAATGGATTGATGCCTGAGGTCCACGGGCTTGCTGATCAGGTTGATGATTCAGTAGGGCTCATTGTTGAAAGCTCAGGTTCAACTGGTTCCCCAAAGAGGATTTCGCTTTCTTCAAAGGCGCTTCTTGCAAGCGCTGAGGCATCAGCCAAGCGAATCGGCTCCGGTCAGTGGCTATTGGCCTTGCCGGTGAATTTCATCGGCGGGGCAAACGTTTTGATTCGGTCGGTTGTGGCAGATACTCAGCCGGTGATTCTCAACACCCAGCTTCCATTTACTACCGAGGCGTTTATAAGGGGCTCGAGTCTTATGACTGGCCCCCGCTACACATCCCTAGTTCCAGCGCAACTTGAGAAACTCGCTCGGGATGCTGAAGTGGATGCGTTCGTTTTTTCGGAGCTTAGGAAGTTTGAGGCGATACTGCTTGGGGGCCAAAGGCCCAACTGGGCAATCGTTGAATCCCTGCGCTCCAAGGGAGTGAATGTCGTGGTGAGCTATGGGATGACCGAAACTTCGGGAGGCTGCGTCTATGACGGAGTGCCTCTTGACGGGGTTGAGGTTTCACTGATTCAAGATCGAATCGCAATTGCAGGGCCTGTGCTTGCAAATAATCTTCCGGAGCTCTTTGTGACAAATGATCTTGGCGAGTTTGTCTCTGGGAGACTTGAAGTTTTGGGTAGAGCAGACCGAGTGATCATTTCCGGAGGTCTAAAAGTGTCACTCGACCGAATCGAAGAAGCTGCACTGCAGATTCCCGGGGTTCAGGAGGTCATCGCACTTCCAATTGAGTCCAGCTGGGGCGAATCTGCGGCAATCGTTTATGTTGGCTCTCCGGAGGTCGAGTTCAAGGCCCTTTCTGAGCTAACCATTGCTGCCAGACCGGCCAAGGTGTTGAGGGTGTCTCAGTTGCCGAGGTTGGCATCTGGCAAGCCAGACCTATTGGCTGCCGCAAAACTTCTTGACAGTTAGCATGGTGGCATCATGGCAAGCATTTCTAATTGGGTGACCGGCGCTCGCGTTCGAACTCTTCCCCTCGCAGCAGCTCCAGTGATCCTGGGTTCCGCGACCGCAGACCTGAGCGACAACTTCAACCCAATCCTTGCTCTGGGGGCCTTGCTAGTGGCCTTGTTTTTGCAAATTGGTGTCAACTATGCGAACGACTACTCGGACGGTATTCGAGGAACTGACGACAATCGAGTTGGACCACTGCGGCTAACCGCATCTGGTCTTGTTCGGCCAAGGTCAGTGAAGATTGCTGCGTTTGTCACCTTCTCGATTGCTGGTGCAATCGGCTTGGCCATGGTTGTCGCAACAGAGCAGTGGTGGTTGATAGCCGTTGGAGCATTAGCAATTTTGGCGGCATGGTTCTATACCGGCGGCAAGACTCCCTATGGCTACGCGGGCCTTGGAGAGGTGTCGGTATTTGTCTTCTTCGGACTTGTCGCAACGGTTGGCACCAACTATCTGATGACCCTCACCATCGACCCCCTAGCGGTGATTTTGGGTTCGGCGAGCGGTTTCTACGCTTCTGCTGTCCTGCTTGTAAACAACATTCGGGACCGGGCCACGGATCAAGAATCCGGAAAGCGCACCATTGCGGTGATGCTGGGGGATAAGCGGGCCCGAGCACTATTTTTGGTCTTGATTTATGTACCACTGGCGCTAAATGTTTTATTGGTTTTGCTCTATCCAGCCACCATCATCGGGCTATTGAACCTCTTGTTGTTGGTTCCGATTAGCGGCATTGCCCTCAGTGGCAAGACCCCGAAAGAGCTGATTACAGCCCTGAAGCTCACAAGCTTTGCGGGCTTTTTCTTTGGCTTACTTGTCGGACTCGGACTCTTTTTTGTCAGCTTTGCTCTCTGAGTCAAGAATCTGATTCTCAAGGTCGCTCTCGGGATCTGCGTAAATACCGGATTTATCCCTGGAGAGTTTTCTTGAAACCTGCTCGCTCATGGCTTTGCGCTGCTTGTCTAGGAAGACCAATGAAATTGCAAATGAGATTGCTGCTGCAATAACTGCGGCAAAAAATGGGTTGAAATCTAAGGACATCAAACCCCAAAAGACCAGGGCAAACAGTCCAAGGCGCAGGATTGAGTAGCTCAGCCAGGGGTTTTTCATGTGTTTAGTCTAAGTTGGCGGAGAAAGATAGGGTTGAGATATGACAAGACTTGCAGTTGCCACCATTGCTTTTCTAGTGATATTCACGGTTTTCACGACCGTGTTTGCCGCTAGTGCGAACAAGCTGGAGGTTCGACTGTTGCCAAAGTGGGCCTGGATTCTGCTTTGCTTGTTCATTCCATTTTTCGGCGGTCTGCTCTACATCATGGTTGGGCGCCCACTCCGCACAGGACCGGCAGCCCCAAAGGGAAAAAAGCGCGTTATTGCCCCTGATGATGACCCAAATTTCCTCCGTGACCTTTCCCAAAAGCTCAGAAAAGACGAGCAAAACAAGGGCGAGTCAGGCCCAGATTCGACTGGCACCGAGCCACAGGATCCAGACAAAAAGTGAATCAATCCCAGCGCTTTGCCGCTGAGCTCGTTGGCCAGCTGGTGAGCTTAGGAGTCAAAGACTTCTACCTGGCACCTGGAGCCAGAAGCCAGGCGTTAGCAATAGCTATCAGGCAGTTACATAGGGCAGGGCTTGCAAACCTCACGGTCCGCATCGATGAGCGCAGCCTTAGCTTCACCGCTCTAGGTCACGCGCTGGGTAGCGGGTCACCAAGTGCCATAGTGACAACCAGCGGAACTGCGGTTGCCAACCTCCACCCGGCTGTTCTGGAGGCACATCACGCGGGTGTTCCACTCATCGTTCTGAGCGCTGATAGGCCACTGAGCCTAAGAGGTAAGGGTGCTAACCAGACCACCAACCAGGTTGGGATTTTTGCCGATGCGCTGAGGTTTCTCTCTGATACAGATTGCTCGGGTGATGCCCAAAAACTTGCTGCTGAGTTGGTCCAGGCTGCGATCGGTTCGGAAGAGCGACCAGGACCGGCTCAACTGAACATTCAGTTTTCAGAACCGCTGGCCGCAGCCGAGCCTGATGCCAGCGAATACCTAACCTCTGTGGCAAATCCCGAGCGAAGCAATCGACGCAGTGAACTCACCGTTGAGGTTGCCTCAAGGTCAATTGTCATCGCGG
>CAYTOH010000010.1:0-14037 GCA_964439375.1 uncultured Aquiluna sp. | reverse complement strand
CCGAGACTTTGTCCCCAAGTTGCTCAATGGACCAAGGTGGCGGGCCAACCCAAATCAAATCTGCATCAATGACAGATTGGGCAAAGTGGGCGTTTTCCGATAGAAATCCGTAGCACGGGTGAATTGCGTTTGCCTTGCTGCGCTTTGCAATTGCAATCAGTTTTTCGATCACAAGGTAGGTTTCAGCTGCAGTTTCCCCACCAAGTGAATAGGCCTCATCGGCGAGCTTCACGTGCTGCGCATCGCGGTCAGAAGCTGCATAAACGGCAACGGTTTGAATACCAGAATCTTTAGCCGCCCTGATGATTCTTACGGCGATCTCACCGCGGTTGGCGATCAGGAGCTTCTTGATGCGACGAATTGTCATAATCCGATAGCTTATTGGGCTATCTATCGCAATTTTTGGCGGCTGGACACAAAAAAATCCATGTTTTGTTTGGATTATCTCCAAAGAGCTTGGTAGTCGTGGCCGAGCCCGATGACCATTGACCTAAGGGCTTTGAGGGAGAGTCCAACGACCGTGTGGTAATCGCCTTCAATGCGGTCAATGAATGCGCCACCTAAGCCGTCAATTGTGAATGCGCCCGCAACTTGAAGCGGTTCACCAGTTTGCACATATCGCCTGACCTCAGCTTCGCTGAGGTTTGCGAATTGAACTTTAGTTTGAGTGACGAGCGTGATGCCTTTATCGGCTGAAGTGTCTATCAGGTGGTGACCAGAGTGCAGAGCCCCAACTTTCCCGCGCATTTGCAGCCAGCGATCAATGGCTACTTCGGGAACCAAAGGCTTGCCGAGGATTTCGCCTTCAAACTCCAAGGCTGAATCACAGCCAAGCACGAGTGAGTTAGGAAACAAACCTGCAACCGCTTCTGCCTTTGCCTTGGCAAGTAAACCAGTGAGTTCAGCGGCCGTCTCAGGCCTTAGGCGCTCCACCATTTCCTCCTCGTCAACTCCGGGTGAGGTGGCCTCAAAGTTGATACCGGCGTTTTGCAGCAGGATCTTTCGAGCGGGTGAGGTGGAGGCCAGGATAAGTTTTTGCACATTCCAAGGGTAGCTGTGGAACACTTTGCTAGTGATCTTGGAACTTCAAATTGAAAAAGTTGCCCACGGAGGCATTTTCGTAGCCCGTCACGAAGGCCGAGTGGTCTTCGTAGAGGGTGCCATCCCGGGTGAGACCGTTAAGGCCGAGGTCTACCAGGATGCCGGTAGCTATCTGAGGGCACGCACCACCGAAGTCCTTGTTGCCTCTCAGCATCGCGTTCCGCACTTTTGGAAGGCCGCTATCCAGGGTGCGGGTGGAGCTGTGTTTGGGCACATCAACCTTGAATACCAGCGTCGACTGAAGTCTGAAGTCTTGGCCGAGGCATTTGAGCGCATGGCAAAACAAGAAGTCCTAGTCGATGTTCAGCCGATGCCATCGGATGAAGAGCGTAATGGGCTGCACTACCGCACCAGAGTTCAACTCAACGTTGATCAGTCTGGACTTGCGGGACCCTCCAGGGTTCGCTCAAACGACATCATTTTTACCAAGGATTTGCCCTTGGCCGTCCCAGAGATTGAAGAGCTCGGCCTTCATCTAAAGAATTGGAGTGGGGTTAGCAAAATCTCTATTGCCGCCAGTTCAACTGGAGACTTGCAGTGGCTTGTCGATAAGAAGGTAAATGGCTCAGAAAAACTAATTGAGCGAGTTTCGGGCAGAACTTTCAGGCTTTCCTCTGGTGCCTTTTGGCAGGTTCACACCGATGCGCCAACCGCACTGACTCAATCGGTTATCTCGATGACCAAAGTGCTGGGGCTCGACCCCACAAAACACAATCTAGACCTGTACGCGGGAGCGGGGCTTTTCAGCGCCACCGTATCTCAGAGCTACTCTGGCGCTCGCTTTACTGCGGTTGAGTCCAGCAAGCAGGCTGTTGCTGATGGCGAGCGATCGACCAAGGATCTGTCTGATCTGACTTTTGTAAAGTCAGATGTCTTGGAGTTTCTCAAGCGAGCCAAGCCGGAGTACGACACCGTGATCATGGATCCGCCGCGTTCGGGCGCAGCCGGGAAGGTGATTGCCGCTCTCACCAAGCTGGCTCCGCGCAACATCATTTACGTCGCCTGTGATCCGGTCGCACTGGCTCGAGACGTGAAGTTGCTCTCCGATGCGGGTTACCAGATTAGGGGACTAGAAGCGTTTGATATCTTCCCTCACACGCATCACTTTGAGTGTGTTTTGGCCCTCTCTCGGCAGTAGCCTAGGCAACTATGGAGCGGGTTCGCGTTGCAATAGTCGATGATCATGAGGCTGTCAGGCTTGGCTTTGCAGGCTCTTGCGAGCAATTCGATTTTGAACTAGTTGGTTCGGCTGGAACTGTGCCTGAACTTCTGCTTCAAATTGAGGGAAGAGACTGTGAGGTTGTAGTCACCGATCTATCGCTGGCTGATGGCTCGCTTGTGTCAGATAACGTGCAGCAGTTAGTCGAAGCCGGCCCTGCAGTCCTAATCTTTTCGATCGCCGACAAGCCTTCGCTTATGCGATCCGCGCTTCGCGCCGGCGCCACCGCCATAGTTCCAAAGTCTCACCCGATGGCCGATCTTGCCGAGGCAATCAGGCTGGCCTCAAAGGGTGTAATTATCAACAACTCAGAGACCAGCGCCATGATTGACGCCGATCAGAGCTTCAAAGAAGCGAGCCTCTCTGCTCGAGAGCGTGACGTCCTATCCCTCTACGCCTCTGGAATGAGCCTCAAACAGGTGGCTTACCAACTTCAGATAAAGCCATCCAGTGCAAAGGAGCACATCGACCGCGTCAGGGTCAAATACGCCAAGCTTGGAAGAGAGGCCGCCACAAAAGTGGACCTCTTTAGGCGTGCAATTGAAGACGGCATCCTCTCGGGAGACATGCTCTAATGTCCATGCAGCTAGCCTCAGCTGCATCCGCTCGGCTTGAGTTGCTCATCAGGCGGTTATTCGCCCTGACGCTGCTTCTTTCTTTCATCGAAGCGTTGGTGATTTCCAGCGCGCAGTTGCGCTACACGAACCTATTGAGTGACGCACTACTCACAGCCCTTTTGATTTGTGTGATAGCAATTCAGATCAATTCCCTCAGGGGACAACAGGTTGATTTATGGCTTTACCTCTTTGGATGCTTGAGCCTGCTCGGCATGTTGGTTTGGCCCTGGGCGGTTTTGGATTATTCGGAACTACCTGGGGATTACCAGCCCTGGATTTGGTGGGTGGTTGGAATGGGAGTGGTAGCAATCGGCATTGCTGCCAAACCGGCAATCTCACTCACCTACCTGGTTATCGCCACGAGCCTTTGGCTCTTGGTTGATACTGGCCCTTGGGCAGGAGCCTTGAACCTGGCTGGCTCGCTTCAGGACTCGAGTTACATCTTCCTGTTCGGAGGCACTGTGCTCGGTTTGTTTTTCTTAGTCCGAGAGGCCGTCGGTAGAGTCGATGAGGCAAACTCGCAAGCTATCCAATCGGCTTTGGAGCAAGCCAAAACCGATGCAATAGAGCGTGAGCGCCAGCGAATTGATGCGCTCGTGCATGACAAGGTGCTAAACACTTTGCTGCTAGCCACCAAAGCACAGAGTGCTCAAGAAAAAGAGGCGGTCGCACTGCTAGCAAAAGAAGCAATCGCATCCTTGCGCGAGGCATCCAGCCCACCATCCAGCAATGGCCACGTGACTCCGCTGGGCCTGTTTCGAGCGCTTAGGCGAGCAGCGAGAGCAACCTATCCTGCGGTCGAAGTGGAGATTCAATCTGGTGGCTCAGTGGAGATTCCTTCGGATGTTGCAAAGGCGATCACAGAGGCGACCCTCCAGGCACTCGACAATTCAGCAAAACACTCCAAGGCTTCCTCAATCAAGCTTCGCCTCAGCGCTCCCAATCCGACAAAAGTTCTAATTGAGCTTGAGGATGATGGGATTGGCTTCAGGCTTGATCGAGTACCCCGCGATCGCATCGGAGTTAGAACTTCAATTCAGCAACGACTTTCGAGCGTCGGGGGAAAAGCAGTGATTAAAACCCAGCCGGGCGAGGGGACTTTGGTCAGACTGGAGTGGGGAAATTGAATATCCGCTTACCGAGGTTTGCCCTAAGCGCTTTCACGCTGGCCTTTGGTTTTTATCATGCCGTGTTGGGGCTGCTGAACATCTCCGGTTATGGGCAACCTGAAATGGCCTATCTTGCAATTGCGCTTTATTCGGTGGCTCTTCTAGCGGCAGTTGCTTCATACCCCGGCCTGAGGCTGCGCGATGGGGTCGCCTGGCTTGTCCTAGCTATTGCGATTTTGGTGCCATTTCTAGTTACCACAGCTCTCGCCGGGCTGGCTCCCACCGGCTACACCACCTGGCACGTTGCTGGGGTGGCAACCCTGATGGCTATTCTCACGGTTCGCCAGCACCCGGTGATTGCTTGGGTGGGAATCAGCTTTCTAATTGTCGAAACAATCACATGGGGAGGCTTCGGGGTCCTGTTCACCTCAGGTGTATTTGGGGCATTCTTGCTGGTGCTGGCGGCTCAAGCTACCTCATCACTGTTGGCAGCATCTACCAAGGCAGCCCAAGAGTTTAGGGATAAGTCAATTGCCACCGATGCCCAGACAGCGGCAAAGTCCGCTGCGCGCATTGAAAGGCAGAAACGGGTTCAGCAAACCCTTTCCCAAGCGCTGCCGCTATTGCAACGCGTGGTGGAGACCGGGGGTGACCTCAACACCAAGGAGCGACAGCGGGCTGCGCTGACTGAAAACGAACTCCGCGACAAGATTCGCGGAAAAGAACTGGACCACCCAATCTTGAATGCACAGGTTAGGGCCGCGAGGCTAAGGGGAGTAGAGGTTCAACTTCTGGACGATGGCGGCTTAGCCGATTTATCTAGCGGCGATAGAGACAAGCTTTTACACAAAGTCGCTCAGAGTCTTGAGTCAGTGACATCTGGAAAAGTGGTAATTCGAGCCGCTGCGGGAGATGAGTGGTCAGTGACTGTGACAGCTCTTCGTAAAGGCGAAGAAAAGCCAGATTTGTTTTTGAGGCTTTAGGGGTTTTGGGGCGGATCGCTCCGCCCCTCACCCCAAAAACGGTTTCCCGCTGTCTTCACGCTCCCTTAGCGCAAGCGAAGACTCTCTTAGTCTGGCAAAGCGCTGATAACGAACAGGTATCAAGCTGCTTTAGGATTGCCCGCTCTTTGGGGGACAGCTATTTCCTCAAAAAACTTCCCCAATGACCACTAATCGGGCCCCTAAGAAGGTGTTCCGACTTGTGCCAGGAGGACTTGGGCTTCCCGGTTGCGATCCTGCCCAAGCGCCTGGATTCAAGGATTGCGGCCTCAACCACCGCGAGCGCAGCTGCCTGCTCCTCGGCGTCGCCGCCTCTCACCTTTAGCAGCTGTTGAATCTCTTCAGGGGTGTATTGCTTCATTAGAGCGGAATGTTTCCGTGCTTTTTCGGAGGCAGGCTTGCGCGCTTAGTCTTCAGCGCCCGCAGGGACCGGATGATCGCGGTCCTGGTTTGAGCGGGTTCGATGATGCCGTCCAACTCACCACGCTCAGCGGCCAAAAATGGACTAGCGACGTTGTAGGTGTATTCACGGGCGAGCTGATCTCTGACCTGGGCAACATCTTGGCCCGCCTCTTCGGCTGCTTTGATCTTGTCTCGGAACAGAATGTTCACAGCTCCCTGGCCTCCCATTACCGCGATCTCTGCCGTGGGCCAGGCGAGGTTTATGTCGGCTCCTAGTTGCTTTGAACCCATAACGATGTAGGCGCCGCCGTAGGCCTTGCGGGTGATCACAGTGACTAGCGGAACCGTCGCCTCGGCGTAGGCATAAAGCAGCTTCGCTCCGCGACGAATCACACCAGCCCACTCCTGATCGGTACCTGGGAGATATCCCGGAACATCTACCAAAGTCAGGATTGGTATTGAGAAGGCGTCGCAGAATCGCACGAATCGGGCAGCCTTTTCGCCGGCATCAATGTTCAAAGTGCCGGCCATTTGCTGAGGCTGGTTAGCGACAATTCCCACGCTTGAACCATCAACTCGGGCAAAGCCGATCAGGATGTTTGGGGCGAAAAGCGGTTGAATCTCGAGAAACTCACCCTCATCAACAAGAGCCTCAATGATGGTTTTCATGTCGTAGGGCTGGTTTGGCGAATCCGGAATCACAAGGTTCAGCTTTTTGTCTTCCTCGGTGACTTCAAGCTCAGCCTCAGATTGGTAGGTCACAGTCTCGCTGAGGTTGTTCTCCGGCAAAAAGCCAACCAGGGATTTCACGTAGTCAATGGCGTCGGCTTCGTCATCTGCCAGGTAATGCGCCACACCTGAGGTTTCGTTGTGAGCTCTAGCTCCGCCGAGCTCCTCCATGCCCACATCTTCCCCGGTCACGGTCTTGATCACATCGGGGCCAGTAACGAACATGTTCGAGGTCTTATCGACCATGATTACAAAGTCGGTAAGCGCGGGTGAGTAAACAGCACCGCCGGCAGCCGGGCCCATGATGATAGATATCTGCGGGATAACTCCGGATGCCATGGTGTTGAGTTTGAAAATCTCGCCGTATTTGCCAAGGGCAATCACGCCCTCTTGGATGCGAGCACCACCTGAGTCAAGAATTCCGATTAGCGGGACCCCGGTCTTGAGGGCAAGCTCCATGATCTTGATGATCTTGTTTCCAGCTGCCTCGCCCAGGGAACCGCCAAAAATGGTGAAGTCCTGAGAGAAAACGGCAACCTGTCGCCCGTGAATGGTGCCAACTCCAGTGATCACAGAGTCTCCGTAGGGGCGCTTTGCCTCCATGCCGAAGGCATTTGATCTGTGGCGAACAAACTCATCGACCTCAACAAAGGAACCAGGGTCCAACAGCATCGCGATGCGTTCGCGGGCGGTGTTCTTTCCTTTTGCGTGCTGCTTCTCAATGGCAGCTGCACCGGCCGCGGTCACGGCTTCGTTGTAGCGGTGGCGGAAATCTTCAAGCTTGCCGGCAGTGGTGGAAAGATCTGGGGTCTCAGGCACGTTTTCTCCTCGTTGCCCGCTTACTTTATCGGGGGTGGTGCGGGTGGCTTTATAGCTCTATCGACAAGTAAACCGCAGTTTCATCGTGGAAACCTACAAGTTTCAAGACTGCGCTAGCGTGTTGCTGTGTTAGAAAAATCCTCGCTGGTCGTCTCTAGGTTGATCTACCTCGATGAGATTGACTCAACAAATGCTGAGCTGGCCAGGATGAATAGAGCAGAGCTTCCAGATTTCTCAGCCCTGGTTGCCGCAAGCCAAACCAAAGGGTCGGGGCGCCTTGGTCGGCAGTGGGTCTCCGAGCCGGGAACCTCACTGTCGGTTTCAGTTCTACTCAGACCCAGGGTCGAGCAATCCAACTGGTCATGGTTCACGCTTATGGCCGCACTTTCCATTCGGGCAACCGCGCGTGAACTCGGACTGGCCGATGTCTCTATCAAGTGGCCAAACGATGTGCTGGCAGCAGGAAAAAAGCTATCGGGCATTCTCGCAACAGTCGACCAGGGCGAACTTATTTTAGGAATGGGCCTAAACCTCAAACCCCAAACCGGTGCGCCCGATACCGCGACTAGCCTCTCCGAGCAAGGTGCTAAACACGATTTGGACGAGGTGCTCTCTTTACTGTTGACTCATCTTCGGGCGAGATACCTCAGGTTTACGGTTGATCCGAGTTGGGCAATAGAGCTAACTCGGAACGAATACATCGAGGGGTCTAGCACCCTGGGCCAAAGGGTGCGAGCCATTTATCCTGACGGGAAAGAGCTTGTTGGGGTTGCGCTGGATCTTGATCTCGCCGGAAATTTGCTGGTGCAAGCTGGCGAAATTCATACTGTTGCAGCGGCAGACATCATTCATCTGAGAAACTAGCCCAGTTATCAGGAGGGCCAATGCCAGTAGTGGGAGTGATAGGCGGCGGTCAACTTGCCCGAATGATGCAACCTGCCGCTATTGCACTTGGAATAGAGCTGCGCGTCTTTGCCGAGACCGAAGGGTCATCGGCTCATCAAGCCGCAACCAAGGTTGGTGATTACACCGAGCTTGAGAAGTTGCGAGAGTTTTGCCAGGGAATCGATGCTCTGACTTTTGATCATGAACATGTGCCCACTCATCTGCTGGATGCCTTGGAGGTTGAGGGGGTGAGTGTCAGGCCCGGGCCTAGTGCACTGATTCATGCCCAGAACAAGCTCACCATGCGCCGGAAACTTTCCGAACTTGGCCTTCCGATGCCCAGTTGGGCCAGAGCAAAAACCGCATCCGATGTGCAGGACTTTTTGAACTCTCACGGTCCCGAGATTGTGGCTAAGACACCCATAGGCGGCTACGACGGCAAGGGTGTTCGAGTGATCGGCTCCGTTGCAGAGGTGGCTGACTGGCTGAGCTCCATTGATAAATATGGCTCAGAGTTACTTCTTGAAGAAAAGGTTAAGTTCGTGGGTGAGTGTGCGCAGCTCTCTGCCCGAAATCCAAGTGGCGAGTTCAAGACCTGGCCGCTTGTTAGAACCGTCCAGAGTTCCGGAGTTTGCGATGAAGTGATCGCCCCATACGGAACTCAAGATCAACAGACCAGAGCCGAAAAGATTGCCCGAGCGGTTTCTGAGGGCCTTGGCGTAGTGGGCGTTCTGGCGGTTGAGCTTTTCGAACTTGAGGGTGGCGACTTGGTGGTAAACGAACTTGCCATGCGACCTCACAATTCGGGGCACTTCAGCATTGAAGGTTCGATCACATCTCAGTTTGAGCAGCACCTAAGAGCAGTTCTGGACTTGCCGCTCGGCGAGACGGGGCTTTTGGGTGAGGCGGTTGTGATGCTAAATCTGCTTGGGATTGACTCGAGAAATGATTTTGTCTCGCAATACCCAGACGCGATGAAGAGTTTTCCCAGTGCAAAGTTTCACACCTACCAGAAAGAGCCCAGGGTAGGCCGCAAGATGGGTCACATCACCCTTGTGGGCAGTGACGCGGCGGAGCTGCTAGCCCAAGGGAGGGCCGCTCGCGAGGTGCTGTACCGTGGAGGACAGGAGGACAGATGACCAAGATCGCAATCGTCATGGGTTCAGACTCAGATTGGCGCATTCTTCAAGACGCCAATCAGCAGCTTAGGGACTTTGGGTTCGATGCAGAGGTTGAGGTTCTCAGTGCCCACCGCACGCCAGAGCGAATGATTGAGTGGGGCAAGCAGGCCGCCTCGCGAGGAATTCGAGTTGTGATTGCAGGAGCAGGCGGCGCGGCCCACCTTCCAGGGATGCTGGCCTCAGTGACGTCGCTGCCTGTAGTCGGAGTACCGATTTCCCTTACCCACCTCGATGGCATGGATTCACTTTTGTCAATCGTCCAGATGCCAGCAGGAGTGCCGGTTGCAACCGTCTCTATCGATGGTGCAAAAAATGCGGCCCTGCTCGCTCTTCGAATTCTTGGCACCTCAGACCCGGAGCTTCTTAAGAAGCTCGATGACTATCGTGCCTCTTTGGTTGACACCGTTCTAGAAAAGGACGCAAAGCTCAAGTCCAGCCTCTAATCAGCGCAGTCTCAGCGGCCCCTCAATAATCCCCGCCCCGCGGGTTTTGGAGGGTTTTTTGAGCATCTCAACCTAGGGTTGAAGGTGGTCGGAGGTGAGTTATGGCGCGGTCTATTCGTTTGATGGCAGTTCTAGCTGGCTTAGCGTTACTCTCCGGATGCAGCATTTTCTATCCGAATTGGGGAGCTACTTCTCTCCCTGATGAGCCAACCAACTCTGCGACTGAGGCCACGGTCGAGCCTACTGAGGCCGAACCAGAACCAGAGCAAACATCCATCACAGACGAGACCGAGACTGCGGAGCCAACTGAAACTGCAAAGCCAGAGCCAAAGAAAATCGATGTCGAGATTTTGATGGCAATAGTTGAGCCAGAGCTAAAAATCTTGAGCGTCGTGGCGCAAGTGCCGGGGGTCAGCGATGAAGGCGGTAGCTGCACATTCCGCTTCCAGTCAGGCGATTTTGACCGCAAGATTACGGTCAAGGCAGAGCCCTCCTCCACCTACACCCAGTGCTACCCGATTGATGTCCCGCTCAAGGATCTAAAGTCCGGAGCTGGACTTGTGACCGTGAGCTATAAATCCGATTTGTATGTTGGAACCTCCCCTGCAACGAGCGTGGTAATCCCGTAATGCGCAGGTTGATTGGTCTATTCACGGCTGCCTTTTTGGTAGCGGTTGGTTTTGTTGCACTGCCAGTGAGCCAAGCGCCAAAGGTTGAGGCGGCGCCTCCGGGTTCGGCATTTGACCCAGGCCTAATCATCTCCGACAGTGTTTTTTATGACTTCGGTTCGATGACTGTTGTCCAAATCCAAGACTTTCTAAACTCTAGGGTCGCAACCTGTCGAGCGACCAACCCCGCTCTTGATTGCCTCAAAGACTACAAAATGGACATCCCCGCTACCCCGGCAACTGGCCCGCGTGAGGTGGGACCGTGTAAGGCAATCGAAGCAAAATCCAACGCCACCGCCGCTGAGGTCATTTACGAGATTGCAACCGCGTGTGGCATTAACCCCAAAGTCTTGATTGTTACCCTGCAGAAAGAGCAGGGGCTTGTCACTTCAACTAGGCCAACCGACTACATGTATCGAGCGGCCATGGGTTTTGGTTGCCCGGACTCTGATCCGGCTATCTGCGGCAAGGTTTTTGTTGGGCTTTTCAACCAGCTCTACCGAGCAGCCAAGCAGTTCCGTTGGTATGGAAACCCTGAGGGTTCATTTACCTACTGGCGCCCTGGCCGCACTGTTTCAATGCGCTTTCACCCAAAAGCATCCTGTGGCTCAACGCAGTTCCTAATGAAGTCGCAGGCGACTGCAAATCTCTACTACTACACCCCATACACCCCAAATGCAGCGGCGCTGAGAAACCTATACGGAACCGGCGATAGCTGCAGCGCGTATGGAAACCGAAACTTCTGGCGTTTTTTCCATGACTGGTTCGGCTCTCCAATTGGAGGCGGTTATCTCCTCAAGGCGGCTGGCCCAGAGACCTACGTGATTGCCGACAATAAAAAGTATTTAGTTCAAGACTCTCGGTTGCTTGCGGCTCTTCGGCCCCTTGGCCCACTGGGCGAGATCTCACAGGAGTATCTAGACAGTTTTGAAACCGCCGGCAACATGAGTCAGCTGGTGAAAAACGCCTCTAACAACGAGGTCTTCCTGCTGGTTGATGGCACCCGCTACCAAGTTGCCGATTGCTCCGTTGTGCTGCACTACGGCCAAAGCTGTGACGCAGCCATCCCCCTCACAGCTGCACAAATCAACATTTTTAATGACGGTGGTTCGCTCACCCGGTTGGTTTCATCAGGTGGGGTTCGGTTCTGGATTGAAAATGCCAAGTCGCGAGTCTTAGTCGGCGATCTAGCCCTTGATATGGTTGGAGCAAGGGACATTCGTGAGACCAGAATGGTCTTGGAGCAGGTCACAACCGTTGCCCCGGGTGCTCCTCTGGCATCTGAACTGGTCTTATTCTCGATCGCAGGTAGCTCCGACTCCGCTTTGATTGCGGGCGGGACTACATACCGTTTCCCGGCAAACCTAGTTAGCTCACTGCCCCTGAATCGCTGGTTTGCAACTTCGCGAGCCACGGTCGAGCTTCAGTCACTGTCGGCTGCAGCTCCGGTAACGGTGAGGGGATTTGTCGCAAGCGCAGGCAACACCTTTGTTTTGACTTCCAACGGCAAGCTGTCGGTCAAGGATCCGGCCAATTGGACCCAGCAGGTTGCCACTGTCCCATCAGCCTTGCTAAACGCAATTCCAACGGCGGCCGGCGAGTTGGCGGCTCCGGCTATGGTGAGCGCCCCTGGAAGTAGCGTTTCGCACTTTGTTCAGGCCGGTGAACGCAGGATTGTTTCCTCCACCGCAATGTCGAGCGCATTCCTAGGGCTACTTTCTCAGCCCAGGGCAATTCAGTTACCCCAGGCCACCATCAACTCGGTGCCGTCGGTCGGGCCGGGATTCGCTCCAGGAACCCTGGTTAGAGCAAGCGGTGCCAGTGAGGTTTTTCTCGTCGATGATCTAAGCCGAAAGGTGAGGTTGCAGAGCCCTGCTCACGCGACAAGTGTTGGCGGCAATCAGGTTTTCAGTATTCCAAAGGTTGACCTGGATCGGCTTGAGACCAGAACCGGCTTTACGTCATCAAAGGTCCAGTGCAATGGCGAAACCTACCTGCTGGATAACCAAACCCTGTATCCAATCGCTCCAGCGGCTGCAGCAGAGTTCCCAGGTGCTGTTTTCCCGCTTGCTAACTCAACCTGCGCTAGCTTCAAGCTTTCATCAAGGCCGGTGGGGCAATTCGTCAGAGATGGCTCTGGGTTGCTATTCCTGGTCCAAGATGGCAAGCGGAGCAGGATTAGCAACTGGACACACTTTGCCACTTTGCGTGGTGACGGGCCGAGCTTTATTCAAGCTTCTAGCTTCTTTGTTTCTAGAATCCCACTAGCTGGCAAGGCCCCGGCAACTGTCCAACTAGCCTCGCAAGAGGGCATTCCAACGGGTGCATTCCCGGAGTTTGGATTCTCGGGCAGCGTTCCGACGCCAACTCCAACCCCGAGACCGACTACTACCGCTACACCGACACCTTCGCCCACTGCCACCCCGAGGCCAACGCCTACCCCTACCGTTTCACCACGCCCCACCCCAAGCCCCTCAGTTTCTCCAACTCCTGCTCCAAGTGAGGTGACTTATCGAGTCCAGTCGGGGGATACGCTGGCTTCGATTGCAAGAAAGTTTGGCGTCACAGCTTCTGCTTTGCAGACCTTGAACGGCATAACAAACCCGAATCTGATTCGAGTGGGGCAGTTACTGCGAATACCGGTTCAGACCACCACTGCAAGCGCTCCGGCAGCCGCACCGCGAACATACACAGTCGTGGCTGGCGACACACTGTTCAGTATTGCCAGAAAGCTGGGTGTGACTTCAACCGCACTAGCAGAGCTCAATGGGATCACTAACCCCAACCTGATTCGGGTTGGTCAGGTTCTAAAGGTTCCTAACTAGCATCCCAAGCGGACTGAACTATCTCCTCTAGCCCGTATTTTGCTTCAAACCCAAGCACCTGCCTAATCAGGGCAACGTCCGCTACCAACTTTGGAGGATCACCTGCCCGTCTATCAGTGACGTCAATCTCAAAGTCGATTTTGCTTGCAATCCTGAGTTGCTCAAGAACCTGGAAAACTGATGCTCCAGCGCCAGTGCCAACGTTGAAAGTGTCAAATTGTTGATCTGCTCGGTTTAGGTAATCAACCGCCGCAACGTGAGCCTCTGCTAGGTCTTGAACGTGAACATAGTCACGAATGCAACTACCGTCTGGCGTTGGGTAATCAGACCCAAAAACCTTAGGAGCCTCGCCGGCCCTAATTGCCTCGATCGCTATCGGAATCAGGTTCAATGCTGCAGTGTCAGCCAAGTCAGAATGACCGCAGCCAGCAACATTGAAATAGCGAAGATTTACTCCGCGCAGCCCCCACACTTTGGCATTTCGAACCATCCACTCGCCAATTAGCTTGGTTTGGCCATAGGGATTGATTGGGACACCCGGGTAGTCCTCCCCAACGAGATCAAAATCTGGCATGCCGTAGGTCGCAGCGGAAGAAGAGAAAACGAGCGATGTGAGATTTGTCGCTCGCATAGCGCTGAGCAGGTTGGCAAGACCTCCCAAGTTTGCTGAAAAGTAGCGCTCTGGCTGCTGGACTGATTCGCCCACTTGCTTGAGTGCTGCAAGGTGAATCACAGAGTCAAACTGTTCTTCACGCATCAATACCTCAAGCTCAGCTTGAGCTTGGTGGTGGCTCAGGTCGAGTTCGTGTGATTTCACCGAAACCCTGGCTCGAATGCCGGTAGATAAGTTGTCAACAACGACACATTCGTGCCCCGCAGCTACGGCTGCCCGAACAACATGGCTGCCAATGTAGCCAGCGCCTCCGGTGATTAGAAGTTTCATACTTCAAGGCTACCTTGATGCATTCTCAACAATTAATTGATTTTGAGAAAGCCGAACTTGACACGGGGATAGTTACACCGCTGTAATTACACCAA
>CAYTOH010000009.1:0-14248 GCA_964439375.1 uncultured Aquiluna sp. | reverse complement strand
TGAGGCAAGAGGTGTTCCGGTTCTAAGAATCGGTGTCACCGACTCAGAGTCCGAGTCACTAGACATCAAGGATGTTGCAACTCTTGAGCTAAACCAGATCCGCGAGGGTTGGGCCAAGGCCTTGCCTGAGCTATTTGGGTAATCCACAGGGGCAGATAAAGCACTATCCTCGCTAACCGCGACTTACTTTGCTCCCCGCAAAACCCGAGCCAAGTAACCAGCCAAAACCAAAGCAGCTGCCGGATAGAGCATGGCAAGTGGCAGGGTAATCAGATCTGATAGCAGTCCAACCAGGGTTGGCCCCACAAAGTATGCAGCGATAGAGATAACGCCAACCCTTGCAATTCCAACCGATGGAGCAACTCCCTTGATGTTGGCAGCGCCCAAGATAAAGGCAGGGAACATAGGACCTATCGCCATGCCAGCTGCAAAGAACCCGATGTTCACAATCACAAGTGCTGCCAGCTGGCTATACGGCGCTACCCAAACACCAATCAAGATCGAAGCACCAAACATGGTGCCGCCGATAACCCCCAAATACCTAACAACTTTGTATGGGCCAAACCGAGTCAACAACCGATCTCCAATAAACCTGGAGAAGATCATGGCTAGTGCAAAGGTTGCAAAAGCCGAAGCATTCAAACCCTTTTCAATCCCCATGAAGTCAAGTAGCAGTAGCGCTCCCCAGTCAGCAGCAGAGCCCTCTGCGATAAACGAGCCCGCTGCCCCAATGCCCATGATCCATAGCGGTACAGCTGCAAGCCCAAACCAAGGAACCGAGTTCTTGGTCTCCACCTCCCCATCACCTTGATGCTCATCAAGTGATGGGGGTAGTAGTCGAACTGCCGCAAAGGCAAACAAAAGAAAACCTAGAGCTGCAACCAGCAGCAGGTTCTGAGAAGGAGTTAGTACATAGGCAACCGAAGCACCAAAGACAGTGACCACCAAAGTTCCAACCGACCACATCCCATGAAACGAGGTGATGTAGCGCTTACCCAAGTGCTTCTCAATTGCAACCGCCTGGGCATTGCCACCAACATCCAGGGTTGCATAGCTAAAGCCCATCACAAACAAACCCACAACCAAGACAAGTGCGTTGGTGGCAAGACCCATGATTGCTGCCCCCAAAGGAACAATCACTGTCGACACATACATAGCCGGCCTAGAGCCAAACCTATGAATAGCCCTACCTGATAACTGAGCCCCAAGGATTGCTCCAACAGAGCTAGCAACCAAGACCAAACCAAACTGAGTATCAGTTAGGCCATTAGCTTCTTTGATCTCAGGGATTCTGGGAACCCAAGCCATAGAGACCACACCCATAACAAAGAACATCAGCCATAGGGCATTGCGTGCTCGGGTGGCAGCTAACTTCACAAGGAAAAGCTAGCGCCTTTCAGTGGGAAAAGTTCTAGTAGCTGTCTCCGCCAACGAGTTTGCCCTCAAGATCATCCGCAATTCCTGCCGCGAACTGCAACCCCGTAACAACTTCACTCTCGTCCAAATCGGCAATCAAAGCGACGTACTTGATGCAGTACATCTCTCCGAAAGTTTGCATGCCGAGAATGTATTCAGCGTTTGCCGCCAAGGCCTGCTTCGGTGTGACGTCATCCATGTTTGCAAATGGAGATAAGGCATTTAGCCAAGTGTCATTAACTTCAACAAAGACGAGTTGACTTCTGCCATCTTCACCATCAAAAAGGATCTTGTAGAGGCCGCCATCTAGAACTTCATAGTTGTAGGTGTTCTCGATGAACTGCTTTATTTCCCTAACGGTTGCCATTGATTCCCCCATAAGGTTGTGACCGCTTTATCAAAAAAGTAGCACAACCCGAGATGTCAGGCTAGCGTCGAGAGCCACACTCTGAACAAAACTTGGCCTCTTCATTTTCGAACCTTGTGCCGCACTCGCCGCAGAACTTTGCTAAGACTGGTGACGTGGTTTCCTGCTCTGCGGCCTTTGGACTCCCAGCTTCAAAGTCGTGTGGTGTGTCCAAAACCTGCACTTGAACTTCACCGATTTTGCCAGTGTCCAGGAAGAGCTGAGCTGCGTCCTTGAGTCCTCTTCGATGCAACAAAGTGACTACTTCCTCTCGACTTGGCAGATATGCGTCGCCAATTAGATGTTTGAAATCATCATCGAGATTGTGAAGTCCTTGGTAGAGCCAAGTCCACATATTAAACAGAAGCCGTTTTGCCTCACTGATTGGCAAATCACCTGTTTCTCTATCCAGCTCTCTGTGCAGCAAAAAGTTGAACCCGATTGTCGCTGACTCCATGGTCTCTTGATGAGAAGTGCAGATCTTGCCAAAGTACTGCCCGGTGAGTTCTTCCCAGTCCAAAAAAACTTTCTCCGTGGTCAGCTCGAGACTTTGTGCCAATGTCTCCTGCGTGACTAGTAATCCTCTAAACAAAACCTCTGGGAGGGTTCCATAACCCCGCGGCATATCCTGGATTGCCTGTGCCGATTCAGCCAGGCTTTCCAACATGCCGAGAACGGATTCACGATCCATGCCGGCCTCTCGGGATAGCCGATTCACTTCGTCACGGATGTTGCTGGAAACTTGCTCAACAATTCCATAGACATTGAGCCGTTGCTCCGTCTCGAATTCGACATCGACCATGGCGAATTTAGAGTTAGCGCCAGCAGAACCGTCAGAGAAAAGCACTTTGGTAGTTGGGGCCATGCTCGCCAAATCAATCAGCGCTGCATGACCGCGCTTTTTGATTAGAGCTAGCGGAACGGGTGGGACTCGCTCTTCCAATATTGGGCCGCGAACGGCGTTCGCGATCTCATAGTTGTTGTCAAAAATAACTAGGGCGCCTGTAACGTGGCTAGGAACAGCAGCATCAAAAAGTTCAAATACAACGTAAACTCCGTCACCATCTCCTGCTGGAATGCGGAGAAAATTCTGGGGGCTACGGCCACATTCTTGACAGAACGCCATGATTGGTCCCAATTGGTCGAGACAAGAGTCACACCAGTCAAAAAAATCACTACCGAGAGCAGCGTCACCACCCTCAACATTGAAAAACCCCGCCGGCCTTAGGCCAATCTTTTTTAGCTGAATTGCTTCAATTACGGCTGATAGATTCACGAAGCTCCTTAGATAATTTGGGCTAGAGGTAGAGTCCAAATATTGCCGCTATGAGGCCTAGTGCTCCTGCGCTAACCCCAACCACATTCCACCAATCCTTTGCTCTCTCAATAACTTCAGCACGAACCGCATGGAGATTCAGAGAGTGCCTGAGAAGCTTGTAGTTTTCGGAAATTTGCAAACGGTCAGTCAGTAGCTCTACAGGCCATCGCCTGATTAGACCAAGCGCGCGCGCGGGTTGAATGACTCGCGTGAGTGCGCTACTCGATGAACCTACCGCCCAGCTGAGTATGGAACGCTCAATCGCTACCCTCGAAACGATCTGCTCAAGAAGTTTGGACTCCACAAAGTCACCCTGCAGATGCACCCACCCGCTGTTGATCATTGGCTCCCAAGGGTCACCGATGTCCGTTATTGTGCCAATAACTGGATAGACGGATCGCCCGGTAACTAACAAACTCTCTAGTTCGTAACCCCGAAGTATCCCCTTGAGTTGCTGAGAGCTCAGCTTTCGATACTTTGAAACCTCTTCGTAACTTTGGGAGTCAAAGCGTAACTTCGCTACCAAAACAGAGTTCGCGGTAGGTAATCTGAACACCCTAAGCCCTTCAAGTGAACCCGACAGCGAACCTGGCTTGGCGTCCCAAATTCGCTTGATCAGCCTGGATTCGGAGAGGCTGTGCCCAAGGAATCTGGATGATAGGTCAGTGCCCCACTGTTCAATGTCCTTCGAGTAAACCTCGAAGTGCTCCAAGACCTTACTCTTTTTGAAGGATCTGAGCCCGGTCGCATCTAGCTCAACACCTATGTAAAGCGTGATCGCCATGCGGTCTCTCCTAGCTCTTCCGAAGGTATGGCTGTCGCATCAACTATTTTCGAGTAAAGCCAATGCTCGTGAATTGAGTCGAACTGATTCCAGTCAACTCCAGTCGCATCGCCAGCGCGCCAGTTCATGCCGGGCCTGCCCATAATCGTCAGACCGAACTTCTGGAAGAATTTGGTCCTCACAAGAGTTGTCGCCTCTTCGACATCCCTTGCACGCACCAGAAGTTTGAATAGATATTCGTGCCTCAGTTTGAGATCGAATTCGCTCAAATCGGCGTGGTGAACTAGGACTTCAAGGTCGAAGGGTCCGTGCATCTCTATATCAGGTGAAAACTTCATGTAGAGACGCTTTGGATTGTCAGGGCCGAATGCATCGATGACAACACCAGGATCTAATTCGAGCGGCTGTCCAGAGGAGTTTTCTTCAGCCTCTTCAAGCTCCCACTCTTCCTCAAGAAGGGTGTCGATCAAGGTGTGGAGCGTTACATTGAGCGGAATCAAACGCTTGTTGAGGTATCCATCGATGTCCTCATCAAGAAGTGCAGTCAACCTATCTAACAGCACCCAAATTTTTTGCCCAGGGAGGGCCTTGCGAGCAAGGGCCATATAGTCTTGGAATGCCTTGTAGTTAGCTTGATCAAGGACTGCCATAGAGTCCTTCGCCCAAAGCTGGACCGAAACTCCGTCCGCATGTTCCACTAAATGCCACTGAAGATTGGACACGATGGAGACTAAGTACGGCACTTGATCAGTCAAGCTTCCGAGTTGCGAGGAGCCGAGGGTAACACCATCGCCGACCGTGCCTATGAGAGCACCTTGAAAGATGTGGGGCCATTCCTCATAGGCCTCTGGCGGCCATACATCATCGGCAGCCTCCATCGAAACACTAATTGGAGTCCCGCCCAAGTTGAGGTGAGCCCAGATTGTCGTGACGGCAGTGCAGGCTGCAGTCATCGCTTCTGCCGGCGAGAGATTTAGATTTGCGGGGATGATTCCATTGACCAATGTCTGCTTGAAACTCTGCGGTACAAGGTGCAGCTGGCATGAGGTACAGGTTGGAATCGCATCGAGATTCTGTTCTGTCAACCAGGCTGGGTCAAAATGCTGGTGGTAAAGACATGCCAGTTCGATGTCGATAGTTCGCTTTTTCTTGAAGAGCTTCATGCAGTCGCTCCCCGCGCGTAACCGCAAGATCCGCAGAACTTGTCGGAATTCAGCTCGAAAGCATCTCCGCAGTTGCTGCAAGAATGACCGGACGCATTCTTGGCTCGTATATGAGTTTCCGACTTCGGAAAAGACTTCCCTTCGATCTCCTCCAGGTCCGGAAAGTGGAAGTTCGACAACTCCCACTCGCTAGCCCCTTTCAACCATGCAGAGGCCTCGACTGCGAGTTCTTGACTTGGGTTGGAAATGTAGTTCGCCATGGCCAATACCGCATTTTCGCGCCAGCAGTGGAAACTGGGCGTTGTCCGTTCGGTTGCTATGGCAAATGAACTCGAGTTTCTCTTGAGGCTTTCGTGATCGACCTCGGGTACGTGTCCTATCGAGCCTCCGAGCTCCTTGGAAAGAAAGATGAAGCCAGCGAGGTAGCTGTCGTTAGCATCCAGCTGATCCCGCCACAAGGTAGCCAATTCCCCAAGGTGCAACTTGGTAGCCTTCGTGAGGAGTGTTGGTTTTTCGGCCGAACCAGAGATTGTAGATAGCAGGCCGAAGATTTCGAAGGGCTGTCCTTTACAGCTCACCTGAACATAAGACGAATTCCTGTAGTTGGTGGCCCCCACATAAACCTCATCGAGTGAAGGGGCCCCTCCAAGACGCAGAAGGGTTGATTCTCCTCCGGGGATTTCGATGGGAGAGTATTCAGGAACCCTTGCAAAGTCATTTATGGACTTGAGGATTGAGTGGTCGAAATCACTCTGGCCAGGAAATGAGAGAAAGCCGACTAGGGCATCACTGTCACGAAGGTATATTCCAAGCACCGTGTTCAGTGCAGGTGAACCCACAAGTGGAAAGTGTGCGTGCCATTGTTCACGTAGTCCACACTTCTCAACTTCAAAACCAGAGAAGACTGGTTTTGATTCACAGTGCCCAATTGGTAACTCAGGGTAGACAGCAACAGGGCTTTCTTGTGGATCATAAAATCCAAGCGGTCGAAAATAGGCGTCAAGCTTTGCAAGTTCCGAGAGTAGGTCGCTGAGCACGTACCTCATGCTAACCACCGATGTGCAGCAAACAAGACGTCAAGAAAACAGCTTCCATGTGTCTATCTCTTCGCGCCACAGTTAGAGCAAAATTTTTGTTCGGCCTTCAAAAACGCCTGGCCACAGGAAGTGCAAAACTTGCCACCGGACATGCGGTTGGATGTGGCTGAGCTCTTGGAGCCGGGGCTGCGCAGCCTATCACCGCTGTTATAGCTCTCACCCAACACTCTGTACTCGTTGGCTTGTTCCTCGTCTCCGAGCTCCTCGTAAATCAAAGAGAGCACGTAGTTAGCTTCGTCCTCGCTTGTGCAGTCAGAATCAACACTCTGGGACATTTCAATTGCCTCCAAGAGTTGCCTTTTAGCTAATTCCAGTTTGCCAGCCTGATAGTAGAGAACCCCGGAGTTACTCAGTGCGTTAGTCGCCTGGCACTCTCCGAAGTCATTATCGAGATCGAGATTGAAAGCCAGGGCGAGCGTTTCCAGTGCAGTTTCGAGCTCCTCTTCCGAGGTGATGACAGAATCCAGATACTCACCAAAAACTAAAGAGTTGGCCGCGTGCAAAACGTATCTGTCTGCACCGTGTTGTAGTAAATCCTCAAAACCATCTCGACGTTCAGCGGAGCTCGGTAAGTTGTACACCTCGTTGTACTTCAGCGTGATGTAAGCATTTCGCCTTGAATACTCTGGCATCGTCATCCACTCAGCAGGGTAACGCTGGCCGTACACCTCGGGCTTAGTATCTGCCAGCACTACGGGCTGCCGAAGACAGGTGTACCAATCCAATCCTGTGTAAATCTCGGCGTGATTAATCTCACCGTCTTCCATTACATGCACGGCGTAAGTGCAGCCGTTAGAGACAACTGGAATTACCTTCTCAGGGAATTTCAAGGATTCTTCGTTGAGCACCCAGCCGAACAGTGCCATGTGGGAAGGTTTTAGTGTTTGAACTTCCCAGTCGTCAGGTGAGTGTGTAAAGGGAATCATCTCATCGGCAACGATTGCAAAAGCGGGCCTTGGTCTTGCCGTGGCTGTAACCCCCTCAAACGCTAGATCTCGAGTGAAGGCAAACATCCCTGCCGTGCTTGGAAAGGGAGTCTCAGCCATGAATGCAACGTTTTTCAGTATCGCGGGAAGCCCCCATTGCAGGTTGTATTGACCCTCGGGACTGGAAAACAGTTTTCTTGAAAATCCGCCAAACGGGTCGCCGCCTTTTGTCTCTGCTACATAGCGGTAATCGATCCAGCGATTTGATGCGAGCAAAGGCGTGTGCCAGAAAGCAAACTCCTCGCCGCTAGCATCCTTGTAGATCCGGATGTATTGAAAGTTTAGATTTCCATCCGGGGTGTTCTCCCAGCGCATAAGTACACCAGCAGCATCCTCAGGAATCTCGTTTACTGATGTATCGAAGTATGTAATCTCAGCCTTTTCAAGTGCGCTGAGCAGTTTCTTGCCTAGCCTGCTCTGGTGAATATCTACCGGTTCGAGGTCCGCAAGCTTGAGCTCCATACTGGGCAAGACTTGTGGGTTGTAGTTTTGGGCTATTGATTTGAGGTGGGAGCAGATCTCCTTGGTGTCCTCACTGTCTGAATTCCTTGACACGACATCTAGTGAGGCTTCTATCGAGGCAAGGTAATCAGCATGAACGCGCTGCATCTCCTTGGAGCCGTTAGCCTCTAGATCAATGCTCTCAAACTCTGAAAACCAGGCTTTCGCGTTGTATGAGACCCCGGGGTGAGTCAGCTTTTCCCAGGGAGTTCGGCTGTCCTCAGTCTCCCCCTCATCCTCGGCTGAACCGAACCCTGACTTTGAGCTCTTTGAGAAACCCGATTTGGGCTTAGATTCTTTTTTCTTCCAGAACACGATTCCCCCTAGTTCTGTCTTGAGATTAGCAAAACTCCTTGCTTAGCAATACCCACTCTGGTTGTGCATTCCAGTCTCATCTGCTTCGAACGGAGGAATAAGAATGGCCTGCCTCGCGGTAAGGCTCAAACCATTTGGTTACCAGCCAGGGAATCCTAGGAAGGCCCAGACAAAGAATCCAATTACAGCAACGAAGAAAAGTGAGGTAGCTCCGCCGGCCCAATCGACCTGTTGTTTGCCGTACCAAACAGCTTCGATGTCGTGGGTGTGACAAAAGGGCCGCTTCTGAGTGCCAGAGTAACGATATAAACCTATGCCTTCGTCTACCTGCTTGTTTGCGTAGTAAAGCTTTGTGCCGCCACACTTTGGACACTTATACAAAGTTCCCCCAACGAGATTAGTGACTCAAAGATTAGCGAGAAAGCACCGCGTTTTGCACGCTCGTGATCATTGCAATTTGGTATCGCCATTTGAAGGTGCTTACTCGCCAGTCACTAGTCAAGCTCGATGTCAGGACCACCGTCACATTAGCCAGCCTAGAACTAAACCTATTACTACTCCGAACTGACAACTGGGCTCCAAGCATTTGCCCAACAGAGCTAGCAACAAATGCCAAATCAAGGTGGGTATCAGTTTGACCAATGGCTTCATTGAATTCAATGATTCTTTTGGCCTGTGCCATTGAGTCACACCGTGACGCAAAGATATCTCTCCGAAAAATGTCACATGCTGATGCAATACTTTGGAAATGCGCAAACTTGGGGAATTGTGGTCATTCAACACTCGCGATCTGATGCGAGCAGCCAGCTGTCAACACTGCACGACTTTGTCTGTAGCCCATGCACTTGAAGTGCCATTGGTCGAGACAAAGCTTGCTCCTTACATAGAGGAGCAGAAACAGCTGAAAGCTGAGGGTAAGGACAAGACCTTGCCGATGAAGTATGGGGATGCCTTTGAGGCGAACTTGATTGAAGAACTTAAAAAGCTTTCGCCTGAGGGTTCCGTTTCTGGTCCTGAGACTGATGGTGATATCGAAGCCACAATCGAGCTGATGAAGCAGGGTGTTCCCGTGATCTACCAGGGTGGCCTGCGCCAAGAGCAGGGCAGCACTGTTTTCGTGGGCAAACCGGACTTCCTGCTAAGAAATGACTGGAAGTTCGTATTCTCTGCAGAAGGGTTGTTGGCAGAGGCCAGAAAGGGCGTTGAGTTCACCGGTTACACAGCCTGGGATGCCAAGTTTGCTTCCAATGCCAAGGCCGACTACGCACTTCAGGTTGCAATCTATGTCGAAGGGCTGGAAGCCCTAGGCCTCAAGGCGGAGAATGCAAGACATGGTCTATTGCTCGGCAACCGATCGATTGTTGAGTTCGAAGAGGGCGAGATAGTCCCTGCAACAAGGTTGGCAAGACAGCAGCTAGTTCAGACGATTCAACAGCTCACCTCAGGTGGCGAAAGCCAGCTGGCTAAATACCTTGAAGGGTTTACCTGGCACTGCGCTTCAAACTCCGAGTGCGGGATATGCGAGTACCCAGAGCTCTGCTCTGACGAGAGAGAACGAAGCGGAGATTTGCTCTTGGTCGCGGGTCTCGGGGGTTCGCTTCGAGCCAAGCTCATGGCCGGCGGTATTGGCTCCATGGATCAGCTAGCTCAAGCCAGCGAAAAGCCAGGCAGTGTTTCAAAGCAAACCTTCGAGCGCGTCAGGGCGCAAGCTCGAATCCAAGTCCGTCAGCGTGATGAACGGCGCCTAGTAAACGAATTGCTTCCAAACCCGGCTATTCAGTACCTACCTAAGGGTTCAGACGGGGATGTCTTCTTCGACATGGAGGGATTCCCCTATGAGAAAGACGGCGGTCTTGAGTATCTCTTCGGGAACTGGACAAGAGAGGGCGGCTTCAAAGGCTTCTGGGCACACAACCGTGAAGAAGAGAAGCAAGCCTTCATAGAATTCATGAACTGGGTAATCGGCCGCATGGAGTCAGATCCGAAGGCCCACATCTACCACTACGCCTCCTATGAGCAGACTGCGCTCAGACGCTTGAGTATTCGCCATGCGGTCATGCAGAGCGAGCTAGCAGAGCTGCAAAGACAAGGTCGCTTTGTTGACCTCTACCCAATTGTTCTAAAGAGCATCAGAGTCGGCGAACCGATGTACTCAATCAAGAATCTTGAAGCTCACTATGACTTCAAGCGAGAGAAGATTGGCGATGCATCTGTAGCAACTGCAGCGGACAGCATCGTTGGCTACGACGATTGGCGAATCAACCACAAGGCAGCCAACGATTCAACTCTCGACCCGGCCACTAGATCCGAGGCAAAGAAGCAAGCTGATGGACTACTGGATGCACTCATGCGCTACAACCGCGATGACGTAAAGTCCACGCAGTGGCTTTATGACTGGTTAGCCGGGATGCCTGGTGCCTGCACTCTAAAGCCGGCTCCTAAACCAGAGGTGACCGCCGAAGAAGAGGAGACCATTCTTAAGGCAAAGGCCGAGCTGGCTGCCCTGGAGGAGATGACGAGCAACCTGTTTGAACCTCTAGATGATTGGCAGTGGGGAGCGAATCCGGAGCTCGATGAAAGAGGAAGGGCTTGGGAGACCCTTGCCAACTCAATCCTGTTCTATCGACGTGAAAAGGTGATGCACTGGGTCGATATCTATGTCCGTCTGAACCAAAACGTTGAGGAAATGCTTCAAGACAAGGCAACCCTGCCGGTCATTGAGCCAGAGACTCTGGACACCTACCAGAAGCAAAAGAATGGTCCGATGACAAGGCTCTATAAAGCAGACCTGCCCGACGAGGCAATTTATCGGCCAAAGCCGGGCGACTCAATCTCCGTCGGTTTCTCGCGCGGTGGCACGACGAACGACTTCCACATGGGCAACATCCTGGAGATTAACGACTACTTCTTCACATTCACTCGCAGAACGAGGAAGCCAGAGGAGCTAGATCTAGAGCCCTATTGCGTCTTGGAAAACAAGGACTTCAAAACCGACCAAAAAGAGCAGAGTTTGGTTGAGCTTGCTGGAGCGATCACGTCCGCCTGGGGTTCACCAGAATCAACCCCACCGATGGGCTCGGCGGCTTTGGACCTTCTGCTTAGAAGAAGTCCGAACCTAAATGGTGGTGATGCACTAACAAAACCTGTAGATGGTGAGTACCTGCCAGCTCTAATTGACTCTGCCCTAAGGATGAATAACACCACCATGGCAGTCCAAGGCCCTCCAGGAACCGGCAAAACCTACCTCGCCTCGCACCTTATTAAGGAACTCCTCAATCAAGGTAAACGAGTTGCAGTAACAGCTAACTCACATGCGGCGATTGAAAACCTTCTAGAAGCCTGCGTGGATGCTGGTGTTTCAGGTGATGACATATTCAAGGCCCCGAGCAAGAAAGAAGAGCTTTCGCTTCTTTGGAATAACGAACCCAATGACATGCCCTATGTCGGGCCCGCGGTTTATGGAGCCACAAGCTTTGCCCTTTGCAACAAGCTCGCTCGTACCCACCAGTTCGACTACCTGATTGTCGATGAGGCTGCCCAGTTCTCCCTCGTGGATACCTTGGCTGGCTCGTTGATTGCAAACAACATCATTCTCCTCGGTGACCCTCAGCAGCTCCCACAGGTTGTGAAGGCATCACACCCAGGTGGAGTTGAGGCATCAGCACTTGGTCACTTCATGGGAGAGAGCGAAATTCTGCCAGAGACCATGGGTTATTTTGTCGAAATCACTCGACGGCTTCACCCAGAAGTCAACAAGGCAGTCTCATGGTTGGCCTATGAGAACAAACTCAGATCTCATGAGCTCACCAAGAAGTTTGTGATTGACAGCACGCCTCCAGGTATTCACACAGTGGAGCTTGACCACCTTGGCAATTCAACGTCTTCTCCGGAGGAAGTTGAAAAGGTTCTTGAGTTAGTCGCAAAGCACATCGATGAAGTAGGGGCGGAAGATATCCTCATAGTCGCCCCCTACAACGCACAGGTGAATTCGATTAGGAGAGCACTCGATCAGGCTGGCTACGCAGATGTTCAGGTTGGCACCGTTGATAAGTTCCAGGGTCGCGAGGGGCTCGTGGTCATTTACAGCCTTGCAGCCAGTTCAGCTCAAGATGCACCTCGTGGACTCGGCTTCTTACTCGACAGAAACCGAATGAATGTTGCAATCAGCAGAGCTAAGAGCGTCTGCTATATAGTCAGGTCCAAACACTTGTTGAAGGCGAGCTTCTCATCTGTGAATGATGTGAAGTGCGTTAGTAGGTTGAGTGGGTTGAGTGCAAAATAGCTCTCGACTATCACGGATGCTTTGATGATTAGACTGACAAAAGGTTTACTCAGGGGGTTTCATGTTCTGTGAACAGTGCGGCAAAAAGTTTGGACCCGATGCGAAGTTCTGCGGTGGTTGCGGAACCCCGCGTGAAGCAGAGAATGATGACTACTTCGCGGCTGGCGCCCAAGCCGGCCAAGACGAGACGACAACTGTCACACCTTTCGACGTAAAGGTACAGATTCTCGCCACTCTTTGGGCAGAATTTGAAGGTGATCCCGATTGGAAAGAATTCTTCGACTCTCAGGATCTGGGGCTGCCTCTTGCCTTCATGATGTCAACCAGGATGCTCCCTAAGGATACGGCTCTGGGCAAACCTGGAGAAGATTTGATCAATGAGTCGTTCGACGTTTTGTTGGCGGCCATGGGGATTCCGGCCGACTCTGGCTTCGAGAACCTGGACCAGATTGTGCTGGATGAAAATGCCTAAGGTTGCAGCGCTGGTTGAGGCGGTCTGTTCAGGTGCCTGAATGCTTGAAGAAATCCTCATTCAATGCACCGGAAGTGTCACTTGGCCGGGTGGCTAAAAACGATGGCCATGGGTCCTCAGAACATGGAATACGGCACGCTGAGTGCATGTGTGTAGAGGCCTTCGGGCCCTAAAGAAGGGAAGATGACGGTGGGTTCGAATAAAACTCCTTTTGGTACCAGAGTAGAAATCTTGGCTGATTTTTGGAACAACTGTCGAGAGGATGAAGAAGTTGGGGAGCTACATGAAGATGATCGTGAGTTCATTGAATTTCACAACTTGGGTCTCCCCTTGGCTTTCATGTTGGCAAATGATTTTCTCGACATGGAAGCCGTAACGGAGTCGCCTGCATCGAACTTGATTGACGAGACATTCGACCTACTACTCATGCATTGGAACCAGCCTAAGGATATTGGGTTCCAAAACTTAGACGAGATTACGGGTGCGAAAGTGGACCTTGATTTCGGAAAGAAAATCGCCGAAGCGGCTCTCAATCTCAAAAAGAACCAGCCTTGAACCGATGGGGATGCTCCTCGGACACCCTATACTCGCAGTAGTTCTCAGCTCACCACCAAGGCTGTTCATCAAGAGACCAAATTAGTTCTTCAGGGTCAGCGAGGGAGGCCCTTATCTTCAACCCTAAGTTGGCTTGACTGGTCGGCTTCCCTAGGCTCCTGAACCTTTGACTTTCTATGTGCTCAATCAATAGCTTGACCAATTCGTACGCCTGATAATCCGCCATGTGATCCCATAGATTGCGAATAGTGCCCCTGACCAGTTCATCCGTCGATTGTTTGGCCAATTCAGAACGGATGAAACGCCCGTAGCCATCGGCCTCCTCGCCGTCATCAACGAGGTCAAGGTCCCAGCTGGCAAGCACTATTTCTAGGGGTGCATAAGCGCCATCTGTAAGGGGCTCCGCCAGTTCCTCTTCAGTGTAATTTGCGATGTCAACATAGATTTTCCAACCCATTGAGCTGTCGAAATCTTCGAGCGCCTCATTCACCCATGAAAGCAAGTCTTCGATGGTGAATCTCGCTTTAGGGGAATTGACAACTTCAACGTTTAGCGGAATCTTGAGGCCAATAAAATTCTTAGTGGCGGTCGGCTCCCAGCTGAGTTTCTCACACGAAATGCATACTTCAAACTCGATGCCCTCGATGTTGCCCGATTGTGCCAATTCTTTGCAACTACACCATCTGTTCATGTACTCCCCAGCTCTAGCGCTCGATGTTGAGAGATTATCTAGGGCAAAAATGCATGTCAATGTCCCCAGAAGCGCGGTCAGACATCGATGTTGAGAGTCAACGCCATAGTGTCGAGCATTAACTTCTTGAGTTTCTCAATTCGCTCAAGCTCAACGTTGTTTTCACCCCACTCTGAAGGATCAATCTCGGCAAAGACTTCTTTGGCTTCAGTCATTCGACCAGCTTTGAAGAGCGCTTCGACCTGGGATGCCCTGGCTTGTC
>CAYTOH010000008.1:0-15691 GCA_964439375.1 uncultured Aquiluna sp. | reverse complement strand
ACCATCGAGTCGCAACCGAGTGTTGTTGCGGCCGGTGTGCCAAGCGGTGACTTTGTAGTTGCGATGCGAGATCAATTCGGAAACCTGGTGACCGATTGGAACAGATCACCTTGGTCAGCAGACTCAAGCCCAGTTATTTCGACAGTAGCTTCGTCTGGTGTTCAAGCGACCTCAAGTTCAATAGCAAAGACAGGCCCTAACGCCGGTATCGCAACAATCAGCGGGGTAGTGATTGAGGGCACTGCTACACCGACAGCTCCAATTAGCTTCAGCTACGCCGTCAACGGCTACGACCTATCAGTGAGCTCAACCGTGAGGTTGATCGGTGGTACGCCAACCAGAATTGAGATGGTCTCGCAACCTTCGATTGAGATTGTTGCTGGTGAAACCTTTGCTATAGCTCCGGTTGTGAAGCTGCAGGATCAGTGGTTCAACGACACCACCGCGTCAGCAACCGTTTCGGCAACAGTTATAAGGACAGTTGGTGCTGTAACAACCAGGTCTGAGACCTTGACGGTTTCGGCGGTCGCTGGTGTCGCTGATTTCAGCAACGTTTCTACTTCGGCATCTGCAAGCCCTGGCTACCAGCTGCGCTTTGCAATCCAAAACGTTGCTCAAACTTTGGATTCCGCTCTGTTTAGTGTCCTGCCTGCAGACCCACACAGCTTCGAGTTTGTTGAAGACGGCAACTTCGCATCTAGCCAAGAATCCGGCCTCTCACTCAAGAGCGTGACCGGTAGTGCGATTGTGATGGAGGTGCTGGATGTCTTCGGCAACAGGGTTGCCACCGACAACACCACAGTCTTTGCAGCCTCAGTTACTTCCGGTTCCAACACCGTCACCTCACTAAACGGCAGAACCGCCAGGGCAGTGAATGGTCTAGTCACCTTCAACAACCTGATCCTGAATGCAGTAGCCAAGGCTGGCTATGTGATTTCCTTCACGGCAACTAACGCTGGCACACCGATTAGTGGCAAGACTGTGGCGGGCGACTCGTTCAACCTTTTGGCCGGCACTGCAGCCCAGTTGAGCATCAAGACTCAGTCTGGGGTTGTCAGAAGCGGCAAGAACTTCTCGATCTACCCAGCGCTTGAGATTAGGGATGCCGAGGGTAGCCTGATCACCACTGGTCCAAACTCGACTCTCAGTGTCACGATCTCCATTTCACATGTTGCAGGTGGAAGTGGTTCGCTTCCTAGCTTCTCTTCCCCAGCTGTTCTTGAGGCGAGTGCGGGTATTGCCGACTTTACTTCAAGCAACTTGGTTGTAACGGGTCCGGTTGGTTTCTACCTCTTTACCTACACGATCGAGAACACGCTCGGCACAATCATCAGCACCACCGAGACAATCGAGCTCTTTGCCGGCGATCCGGTTGATGTCAGATTTGTCAGCACTGCCCCTAGCCAGGTAGCAGCAGGCAAGACCTTCACCCCAGTTCCAGTTGCTGAGCTAATTGACTCGAACGGTAACCGGGTTCGCATGGACAACACGAGCAAGGCGGTCCTTGAGCTTGTAGATGCCAGCAACACAGTGGTTGAGACCACCTCACCAGTGGTTTCTGTGAATGGAGTTGTGTCCTTCCCAGGAGTTAGCTTCTCCGCCACTGTCGGCCAGCACACCATGCGCGTCAAGATTGTTGAAATCGATGGCAATCCAAATGCAACAGCAGTCGGTCAGCTTGACACCAGCGCAACCTTCGATATCGTGCACGGCGATCCGACGAAGTTCGCGCTAATTGGAGACCCGAGCACCAACTCTTATGTGGTTGGAAGTGTTTACCCGAACTTTGCAGTGAGGCTATTCGATGCCTTCGGCAACGAGGCAATCTCGGATAATTCCGCGGTCTTTGGAGTTTCAGTTTCGCCGCTGTCTGGGCATGCCTTCCAGCGCCAGTCCAGTGGTTCTGCAGTGGCTGAGAATGGTATTGCCACCTTCTCTAACTACGTGATGATTGCAAGACCTGGCAACTACGAGGTGGAAGTATCTGGTAACTGGAGAGGTCAATCCTTAGATGAAATCACCAGCACCTTCTCGGTGACTGTTGTTCACGCAGCTCCTGCGCAGATTTCTGTTGCAAGGGCAGCTGAGGGCGCCAGAAGCAGGCTCAATTTCTCGGTCTCACCATCGATTGAGGTTAGAGACGCTTTCGGCAACCTAACCACCACAGCGGTCGGCACTGTCACAATCGCAGTTTCAAGACCTGAGTCCGCAAGCTTTGCAGTCACCCCAACCGCGCCTATGACTGGCGGTTTCGCCACCTTCTCGGCCCTGGCTCTTGCTGGATCCGCGTCGGATTATGTTCTGACCTATCAGATGAACGTACCTGGTGGCCAACTGACCACAACCCAGCCGATCACTTTGGAAGCCGGTAATCCATTCTCGCTTCGGATGAAGAATCAGCTGGCGAATACAACCAGAGCCGGAAGCCTGCTGCCAGTTCAGCCAGTAGTCCAGGTCATGGACCTTGATCTCAACGTGGTTGAGTGGGACTCCGCAACTGTGGTTGAGCTCTTGGTCGGCCAAAATGATGCTGATAACAAGGGTGGACTTCTCAAGGCCGATGGTCTGACCACAATCACCGATTCAGCTGAGCTCAAGACCACAGTTGTATCTGGTGAAGCCGCTTTCTCAACCGTGCGATTCAAGGGTGGACTCAACTTCAGCTACTCCTTCGCGGTGAGTGCGAGCGGTCTAGTTTCTGCAGCTTCGAATGAGTTCAGGGTTACCCCGGGACCAGTGGGTATCTTCACCTTCGTAAGCCAGGACACCTCTAACACCAACGGCGAGACGCTGGCCCCTACCGTGATTCGCCTGCGCGATAGCTTCGGTAATGAGATCTCTGAGGATGACAACACTGTCGTCACCGCGGAAATTACTTCGGGTGCATCGGGAGCGCTTTCGGGCACCGTCTCCGCCCGAGCGCAAGCTGGCTTGGTCACCTTCGATGGCCTCAAGCTCAGCGGCTTGGTTTCTCAGACCTACGTTTTGCGTTATTCCTCTGGAGCAACCTTCATGACCGGTGCCGGCGTTAGCTTGACGCCTGCCGCACCGAGTCAAATGACACTGACTTCGCTCAATACCCAGGGTGCTGCTGGAGTGGCATTTACCCCTGTCGAGATTCGAGTCATGGACTTTACTGGCAACCTGATCACCAATGCGGATGGCGTCATCTCAGCGGTTGCGTCGGGCGGAGGAACCGCGACACCTGTTGACGGCGCTATCGGGACTGGCGTCGCCACCCCATCGATGATTGTTACTGGCAGAACCGGTGAGTACACAATTACCTACCGTGCGACCTACGCAACCACGGTTCTTACCGCGACTCACACCATGTCACTTTCGCCCGGTCTTGGTAACAGAATCGGAATTGTCACTCAGCCTGCTGCGACGGGAACCCAAACTGGTGGAGCTTTCACCCCTCAACCAGTGGTCGAGCTTCGCGATGCCTACGGCAATAGGGTTCCACAGGCGGGTGTCACAATTACTGCGACCCTGCAAGGTCTTTCGACATCGGGGGCAATTCAGAAGGCAACTCTGGCTGCGGCAACAGTCGGAAACTGGTCTGTGAACCAGGTAAACGCTGCGTATGCCTTACCCGCCGCGACTGCAACTACCAATGCTGATGGCACCGCAACCTTCGATGATCTTGCGGTCGTCGGGGTCCCAGGCCACCCCTACCAACTTGTTTTCTCAGCTACCAATTACTTGCCTTCAAACTCCAGTACCAACTTCACCCTCCTGGCAGCTAACCCACATGACCTTCACCTCAGCCAACAATCAGTTGGTAATGTCACCGCTGGTAGCCAGGCCTTGCAGGACTATGTAGTTCAGCTGCGGGACCGTTTCAAGAACATCATTACCACCAACAACTCGGCTCGAGTTCAGATGCGAATCAAGGTCGATGCCAATAATCCTGAGGTGGGTAGAGGCGGTGAGCTGATCAACCCAGACGGCGCGACAGCTACGGTAACGCTCAGCAACGGAGTTGCGGTCTTCTCCGGATACAAGCTCGGCGGATTGGTCGGCACGCCTTACAACTTTGAGTTTGTCGCATCCTCATTGGGTCTAATCTCAGACCTTTCTCAGACAGTGGGAGTTAGCCATGGCGCTCCCGCCAGCCTGGTCTTCTCGCAGTCGCCGACGCTAGTGAGTGTTGACCAGGCCTTTGCTAGCGACCAGCGACCTGTAGTGCTTTTGGTGGACGCATATGGCAACGTCACAACCACACAGCAGACGGTTGCGGCCTCCGTTGCAATCTCTCCTGCAGGCGGCACGGTCGCCTCACCCCCAATCCACATCAGCGCTGGAGTATTGAATGTCAACAACTTCAAAGTTCGCGGCACCCCAGGAATTGATTACTTCCTGACCTTCTCGATCAACCCTGGTCAGAACTTACCCGTGATCTCGCCGCTCACATCACCGGCATTCAGAATGCTGCCCGGTGCACCAACCTCAATGGCGATAGTTCAATCGCCGGTTGGTGGAGTCACGGGTGAAGACTTGGCGGTTCAGCCGGGCATCGAGCTTCGCGATGCGGCAGGTAACAGGGTTGACACGGTTGCGCCCATTAACTTCCAAGTTGAACTTATCCGGGAAAACAACTCGGTGATCTCAGCGGGATCCGGTTTCTTGCCAAGGTTGGATGTATCTGCTCAGCCTTACACCGTTATAAGTGGAAGGTATGACTTCACGGGAATCAAGGTCTCAGGCCTTACGTCAGAGGACTTCAGATTGCGCATCACCTCCACCAACCTGGATGACCCACTGACCGTTACAACTCCTACCTTTAGGGTTTCAAATGGTGCGGCCGCTGCCTTGATCATTACTCAAGACGTAGTGGCAAACCCGGGTGATATCGCATCTCCAACCAGGGCACAGTTCAATGTCCAGCCTGAGCTCAAACTAGAAGACAGCGTTGGAAACCTCGTCGCTAATGACTCAAACACTCGAGTAATTGCCGTCTTGAACTCGCCAAACGGCCAGCTGGTCGGTCAGAGAATTGCAACCGCTCAAAACGGTATTGTCCGATTCCAAAACCTCGGTGTTCAGGGTCCGCTCAACGAGAGCTACACAATCACCTTCCGAAAGGCATCCACAAGCGAGGCCGAGTTCTTCCTAGGGCTATCGACGAGCCCGGCTGTTGCGCCTTCCAGTGCCGAAGTTGGTGGCGTGTCAGCTACTGGGCGGGCCTTCACTTTGAACCCTGGACCTGCTGCCAGCTTCACCCTTCAGCAGGGCCTTGCCAACCGACAGCTCACAGGAGTTTCTTCATCTGCACAGCCACAGCTGCGCATCCTTGACATTGACGGAAATCTCGCCTCGACAAGCGTGGACGTCCAGGTAGGGGTTACTGTAACCGGAGGCGCATCGGGCGCGTTGAGTGGAACAACGTTTGCTACCTTCCAGAACGGTGTTGCGAACTTCACCAATTTGGCACTGGCTGGCTTGCCAGGCGAGGCCTATGAACTGACCTTTACATCTGGTGGCATGACGCCTGTTGTCCAAAGCAATGTCTTCGTCAACCGACTGCCAACTCTAGATCTCAGCTACACAGCACAGAGCTTTGGCCCAGGGAAAACAGTAAGCCCAGTAGTTTCGACCCAGAGCGATGGTGTCCTTACCTTCTCTGTCTCGAGTAACTCTTCAATGGTTTGCTCTGTGGATGCTCAGACGGGTCTGGCATCGATTATTTCCGCTGGTGAATGTCGCATTGAACTTTCTCAAGCGGCAAGCGTGCAGAGTGCGTCTGGACAGGTCAGGGGATCATGGCTAGAAGCAACGCGTGCGGCTACCTTCACCATTTCCAAGGCTGAGCAGAGTCCTATCTTCTCTGCAGTTTCTGGCTCTGTGACGGTTTCGCCTGCCATGGGCTCTTCTGATCCAAATACATTCCGAGTGTCTGTACCATTCGGAACTCCGCTCACCACGGCATTTGGTGGTGGAAATGTTTCTGCTTCATTTGCTCTAGAGCTCACCGCCTCCCCGCAACTGAGAGCAGCAGGCCGCAACATTCAGCCTTGTGTGCTGATCGGCAATATGGTCTTCCCTGGCAACGTGCAGCTAGTGAATGGAATACCGGGCTCGGTTTGCCGCGTATTGGTCACATTGCCAGGAGACGTGAACTACAACCCAGTTAGCACCGCTCTGGACATCGTAGTAACTCCTATCGCACAGTCCCCTCTGACTATTGTTTCGAACAGCGTTGTTGAATTTGAGGGTCAGCAGCGACTATTTGTTACCGGTGGAAATGGTCCGGGTTCTGTGAGCTACCAGGTGGTGGCAGGTCTAGACAAGTGTCGCGTGGTGGAAGTGAACAACCAGCCACACGTTGAGGGGATTGGAACCGGAACTTGTGAGATTCGTGCGCTCAAGGATGCAAGTGCGAACTTCTTTGCGACTGAGTCTCCGACTCGCAGCATTCAGGTGATCCAGACCAGCCAGTTCATCAGATTTACCTCGACCATTCCTCAGGCACCTAAGCCAAAGGACTCACCGGGAGCCCTAGCTGTCAACTTCGAGTACGAACCGCGCGCTGTTGCGTCTAGCCGCCTGCCCGTTGCTTTGTCTATCGCTCAAGAGACTCTATCCGGTTCCCCAGTTACGCCTGCTTGTGAGCTCCAGGGCACAAAGATAACCTTTACGGCTCCGGGTCGATGTGTTGTCATTGCCCAGCAAGTTGGAAATGCAAACTACCTTCCAGCTCCGCAGGTCACCCAGGTGATCATTGTCGACCGCCTAAACCAGACAATCACTTTTGACCCAGTCGCCGATCGTGACTTTGGTTCCCCATCCTTCCAGCTGGCAGCAACCTCCAATGCCGGTCTTCCTGTTAGCTATACGCAATCACCGCAAGCAAGCACATTGTCTTGCACCGTTACCGCAACTGGAGTCGTCAGTCTCGGCCAAGCTGGAGACTGTGAAATCCTCGCCATACAGCCAGGCAACGCAAGCTACCTAGCTGCTCCTGCTGTGAAGCAGATGTTCAAGGTCCTTGCTCGTCCGGCGGCTAAGCCATTCATAACATCGGTGGCTGCAGCCAACGAGTCCCTATTGCTTTCTTTCCGTGAGCCAAGCTTTAGAGGTGGATCGAGAATTACCGCCTATGAGGTAATCGCAACGAATGTATCGACTAGTGAGGCCATTGTCAGCTACGCCTGTCTCCCACTGGATGACACCCCTCAGTTCGATAGTTCTGGAAGCCCGGTTGTCGCTCAGCAGGAAACTGTGAACTGCACTATCGAAGGACTTACTAACGGTGACCCATACACAATTCGGGTAGCAGCGGTTACGGCATTTGGCACTGGAGAGTTCTCGGACGTATCTCAGCCGGCAACCCCAAGGCCAAACTTCTCAGCACCACAGCAGCTTGTTGCTGAATCTGACTCAACAAGCGCAACCTTGAACTGGACGCAGCCACTTGCAATCGAGGGTGCATTCGAGAGCTACCAGGTATTTGTGAGGCCGATCGGTGTAAATGAGTTCACTTTCCTGAGCGAGGTCGACAGCTTTGAAGTGACAGCTTCAGCTATAGCGCTGGATGACTTGCCGAGGGCGCCGATTGTTATTCCAGAGCCTGAGGTTAGCGATAGCCCGAGTGTGAGCACGGAATCGTCTTCTGCTGACCAAAGTCCGTTCTCGATATTCACTCAACTGTTTAACTTCCAGTTCTCCATCTTCTCCATGTTCAGCAACAATGACGCACCGTTCTTGCCGATGGCAAGGACCTTGAATGCAAACCCTGCTCCGCCTGTCTCAACTGAGCTTGCAAGCAACTACGAATTCAAGGTTGTGACGGTGACAGACGTCTTGTCTACCTCGGTTGCTATCAACACCGCCTTCGTGCAGCAGAGATTGCTCCTGGCTCCAACCGCGCCACTTACGGTTTCGGCCCAGATTGCTGGACCAGATCTCATGATTTCCTGGGCTGGCTCAGTCTTTGACGGGGGTGCAGCCATTCGGGACTACACCATCAGAGTCAATGGCCAGGAGCTGACTGTTTCACCAATTCCATCGACTGTTTACTTCCGCAACTGGGATTGGGAGACTGACTACACCGTTGAGGTTCTAGCTAGGAACGAAATGGGATTCTCGCAGCCTTCCTCTGTCACTGTGAGAACTCCGATCGACCCAACACCTCCTCCTCCCGCTTCAGAGTCTGAGGTCGTTCTGACCTTCCCTGAGTCTCAGGCAATTCAGGCTTTCGGCCAGGTGCCATTGATGAAGTCCTTCACGCCGAGAATCGTTCAGCCGGGTGCTGTCGTGAGGGTCTTGGGGACAAAGTTCAACACCATCTCGAGCATCAAGGTCGGACAAATGGAAGTTGAGTTCGTTATTCACTCGGCAACAAGTTTGACTCTCAAGATTCCGACTAATGCTGATCCGGGAGTTTACGATGTCCAGCACATGTCTGACTGGGGCCGCGTCACAATCCAAGACGCCCTGACCGTTGCCGGTTCACCGGTCAACGAGGACATTGCCCAGCCTGTCGTTCCAAACCCAACTCAGAGTCCAGTCACTCCTACTGACCCGGGCAACGGCGGAGGAACAACACCAACTCCGACCCCGACACCAACACCAACTCCGACCCCAACACCAACACCAACTCAGCCGGGTAATGGCGGCACAGGGCCTGTTATTCCAAACCCGACCCAGAGTCCAGTCACTCCAACTGACCCAGACAACGGTGGCGGCACAACTCCGACTCCAACCCCGAGCCCTGTCGACCCAACCGATCCCGGCACCACACCGTCTGAGCCAGGAAGTGGCAACGGCGGGTCTGCTGGAGGGGGCAACGGCGGACTTGCTCCAAATGAGGATGACATCGACGGTGATGGCACCACGACTAACGAGGATTCAGATATCGATGGCGACGGCACTCCCAATGCGCTCGACCCAGACATTGACGGCGACACAATTCCGAACGAGCTCGACCCGAACCCAGTTGTTCCAAACGACCCATCCGAGGCGCTAACTGGAAGTGATGTCGCTGGACCAGATGCAAACCAGGGTCTGTTTGCCCAGAACCCACTGGCGGCGCTCATTATCCTGCTCATCATCCTGGGAGCAGCGGCGCTTGGAGCAGCACCGGCGGCCGCCAGGTTGAGGGCAAGAAAGCGCGAAGAGTAGTTCCTCTAGAGCTTCAGTAAAACAAGGCTTGCGGCCATTACGGCCATACCTGCGATCACTCCATAGACGGTTAGATGACCGCGAGCGGAGTTCTTTGCTGTCGGTAGCAGGGTGTCAATTGCCAAAAAGACCATCACACCGGCCACCATCGCAAAGATGATGCCGAGAACAAAGTCAGTTAGGAATGGGGCAAGGATCAGGTATCCGATCACAGCACCAGCTGGCTCGGCAAGGCCGGATAGGAAGCTCAGGCGAAACGCCTTGATTCGGCTCTTGGTCGCGTAGTAAACCGGCACTGAAACCGCAATTCCCTCTGGGATGTTGTGCATTGCGACTGCAACGGCAAGTGCGATACCTACCTGCGGGTCATCCAACACCAGTAGGAAGGTCGCCAAACCCTCGGGAAAGTTGTGAATCGCAATTGCTAGGGCGACAAAAACTCCGGTTTGCAGCAGCCGTTTTTGTGAGATGCCAATATCCTCCAAAACGCCATCTGAGTTCTGCAAAAGCTCAACCTTGGTGTTTTCATGGGGATTGGCCCCAGAGGGCACCACAGCGTCAATCAGGGCCATTATGACCATGCCAGCTACCAGGGCTCCGGCTGCAATTGCTGCCCCTTGAATCTCGCCTTGCTCGATTGCGATGTATTGGGTGGCCTTGGGGAGAATCTCCGCAAAGCTCAGATAAATCATGATTCCAGCGGAAAAGCCCATAGACAGCGCGAAGAACGCTTTATTGGTGGTTTTACTGAGGAAGGCGATGGCAGATCCAATTCCAGTAGCCAAACCAGCAAATAGCGTGACCGCGAACGCCAAGATTAGGGCGCTGTCCATGACCTTTTCCTTTCTTTGGGGTCAAAAAAGCCGGCTAACAGTGAGCTAGCCGGCTTTCTCGTTGGTTTTAGTTAGTGCTTGCCGCCGCAGCCGCAGGTGTCTTTATTGCAGTTGCAATCCATGGTGGGTTTCCTTTCTTAGAAGTCCCAGTCGTCGTCGGTAGTCGCTTCGTGCTTGCCGATGACGTAGGAGGAGCCAGACCCAGAGAAGAAGTCGTGGTTCTCGTCGCTAGCTGGGCTCAAAGCGCTCAGAATAGCTGGCGAAACCATGCAGTCATCTTTCGGGAACAGCGGGTCAAAGCCAAGGTTCATGAGGGCCTTGTTGCCGTTGTAGTGAAGGAACTGCTTCACATCGTGGGTTAGACCGATCTCGTCGTAGAGGTCGGCGGTGTACTTGACCTCGTTCTCGTAAAGCTCGAGCAGTAGGTCATAGGTGTAGCTCTTTAGCTCTTCCTGGCGTGAGGTGGTGGCCTCGTTGTAGCCAAGCTGGAACTTGTATCCGATGTAGTAACCGTGGATGGCCTCATCGCGAATGATTAGGCGGATTAGGTCAGCAGTGTTGGTGAGCTTTGCTCTTGATGACCAATACATCGGCAGGTAGAAGCCTGAGTAGAACAGGAAGGACTCCAGCAGGGTGGAGGCAACCTTGCGCTTTAGTGGGTCATCCCCGCGGTAGTAGCCAAGGATGATCTCAGCCTTTTTCTGCAGGTATGGGTTGTCCTCAGACCAGCGGAATGCTTCATCAATCTCGCTCGTGGAGCAGAGGGTCGAGAACACGCTCGAGTAGCTCTTGGCGTGGACCGACTCCATGAACGCGATGTTGGTGATAACAGCCTCCTCGTGAGGAGTTCTGGCATCTGGCATCAGGCTCATGGAACCAACGGTGCCCTGAATTGTGTCGAGCATGGTCAGTCCAGTGAAGACGTGCATGGTGAGCTTCTGCTCGTGTGGACGCAGGGTTCCCCAAGACTGAACGTCGTTGGATAGTGGCACCTTCTCAGGCAGCCAGAAGTTCTGCGTTAGGCGGTTCCATACGTCCAGGTCAACGGAATCTTCAATCTTGTTCCAGTTGATCGGGCGGGTAATCAGTTTGGTAGCCATGTTGATTTCCTTATCCCTTAGAGCATGCAGCTGACACAGTTTTCAACCTCGGTGCCCTCTAGGGCAGCCTGGCGAATTCTGATGTAGTAAATGGTTTTGATGCCCTTGCGCCATGCGTAAATCTGGCTGCGGTTGACATCACGGGTGGTAGCGGTGTCCTTGAAGAACAGGGTCAGTGATAGACCCTGGTCGACGTGCTGGGTTGCAACAGCGTAGGTGTCGATGATCTTCTCAGGACCAACTTCGTAAGCATCCTCGTAGTACTCCCAGGTGTCTTCAGACAAGAATGGCGCTGGGTAGTAAACACGGCCCAGCTTGCCTTCCTTGCGAACCTCGATACGAGATGCGATTGGGTGGATTGAGCTGGTTGAGTTGTTGATGTAGGAGATCGAACCGGTTGGTGGCACAGCCTGCAGGTTCTGGTTGTAGATACCGTGCTTCATGACTGATTCCTTGAGCTTCTTCCAGTCCGCCTGGGTTGGGATTGCGATGTTTGATTTCGCAAACAGCTCCTTCACCTTAGGAGTCGCTGGAGCCCAGACCTGGTCGGTGTACTTGTCAAAGTACTCGCCTGATGCGTACTTCGAGTTCTCGAAGTTGTGGAAGTAGCTCTTGCGCTCAATCGCGATTTTGTTGCTCGCTGAGATTGCGTGGTAAACCACTGTGTAGAAGTACATGTTGGTGAAGTCCAACGCTTCTTCTGAACCGTAGTGAATGTGCTCGCGAGCTAGGTAGCCGTGCAGGTTCATCTGGCCTAGACCAATTGCGTGGCTCTTGTGGTTTCCGTCAGAGATTGAACGAACGCTCTCAATGTTTGACATGTCAGAGACTGCAGTTAGAGCGCGGATCGAGGCCTCTACGGTCTTTGCAAAGTCAGGACCATCCATTGCCATTGCAATGTTCATAGAGCCTAGGTTGCAGGAAATGTCCTTACCAATCTGGTCGTAGGAGAGGTCTGCGTTGTAGGTGGTCGGGGTGTTGACCTGCAAGATCTCAGAGCAGAGGTTTGACATGTTGATGCGGCCCTGGATTGGGTTCGCGTTGTTTACGGTGTCCTCATACATCACGTATGGGTAGCCAGACTCGAACTGCAACTCGGCAATGCGCTCAAAGAGCTCACGTGCCTTGATCTTGGACTTGCGGATTCGTGGGTCATCTACCATCTCGTGGTACTTCTCTGTGACCGAGATGTCTCCGAATGGAACTCCGTAGACCTTCTCGACATCGTATGGGGAGAAGAGGTACATGTCCTCGTTGTTCTTTGCAAGCTCCATGGTGATGTCTGGAACTACGACACCGATCGAGAGGGTCTTGATACGGATCTTCTCGTCTGCGTTCTCACGCTTGGTGTCCAAAAAGCGCATGATGTCTGGGTGGTGAGCGTTTAGGTAAACCGCACCTGCACCCTGACGAGCACCCAGCTGGTTTGCGTAGGAGAAGCTGTCTTCCAAGAGCTTCATTACAGGGATGATGCCGGAGGACTGTCCCTCAATCTTCTTGATCGGAGCTCCGTACTCGCGAATGTTTGTCAGGCTCAGTGCTACACCGCCTCCGCGCTTGGAAAGCTGAAGTGCGGAGTTGATGCCACGAGAGATTGACTCCATGTTGTCTTCAATGCGGAGTAGGAAGCATGACACAAACTCGCCGCGCTGCTTCTTGCCGCAGTTTAGGAAGGTTGGAGTCGCTGGCTGGAAACGCCCTGAAATGATCTCTTCTACCAGAGAGGTAGCAATTGCCTCATCGCCAGCTGCAAGAGTAAGCGCAACCATCACAACGCGATCCTCAAAGCGCTCCAGGTAGCGGGTCCCATCGAAAGTCTTCAGCGCGTATCCGGTGTAGAACTTGTATGCGCCCATGAAAGCCTCGAAGCGGAACTTCTTAGAGTAAGCAAGCTTCTCTAGCTGCTCGATGAACTCGAAGGAGTACTGGTCAAGAATTTCCTTCTCGTAGTACTCGTTCTCTACCAGGTAGTCCAGTCTCTCCTGAAGGCTGTGGAAGAAGACGGTGTTCTGGTTTACATGCTCTAGGAAGTACTTGCGAACCGCAAGCTTGTCCTTGTCTAGCTGCAGCTTCTGATCATTACCCCAAAGGTTGATCATCGCATTGAGGTCCTGATAGCTCATCGCGCTCTCAATGCTGGTCTTGCCCATCAGGTTTCCCTGGTCATCGGCGATTTCTACTAGTTGGTTTGCCACAGCCTGGCCAGCCTTTCTTTTACTTCAATTACATCTTCCGGCGTTCCGGTGATCTCGAATTTGTAGATCAACGGCACACCAAGCTTTTTTGCAACTATGTCTCCAGCTGCACCGAAGTGAGAACCGAAGTTTGTGTTGCCCCCTGCGATTACCGCCTTGATGTGCTTGCGGTTCTCTGGGTTGTTTAGAAATTTGATTACTTGCTTTGGAACTGTGGAGTTATCGTTGCCGCCGCCATAGGTGGGGACGACTAGGACACTGTCCTGAGGGTGAACAAACTCTGCAGCTTCCTCGGATCGGAGGGGAATCCGAATTGCATTTGCCCCGAGCTTGTCCACAAAGCGCTTGGTGTTTTCTGAGACGCTCGAGAAATAAACCACATCGAACATCTCAAAAACTTCCTAGGCGCTGATTGCTTGGATCTTGTCCATCCGGAAACCACTCCAGTGGTCATCGCCGGAGACAACAACTGGCGCGGCTGTGTAACCCATGGTCTTCACCATTTCGAGTGCTACTGGGTCCTGGCTCATGTCAACCTCTTCGTATTCGATTTGGCTGCGCTGCAGCATGCGCTTGGTGCTGTCGCACTGAACACAAGCTGGAAGCGTGTAAACGGTCACCGCCATTGGTGTCTCCTCCTAGATAGTGGGGTCAAAAACCCCGGTTTTTAGCAAATTTTTGTGAAATTTATCGCAAAGAGCGGACTACAAACAATAGCACTTAACCACTACATCTAGTGTCAACACGCGAAAAAATTCACTTATTTAGTTATTTCTCGAACACTAAAGCACAACTTGAACTTTAAGGTGCTGGATTGCTGGGCGTGTCGCGCCCAATTTGCCAAAAATGTCAAAAAGTTATTTCTACTATCTGTAGAATTAGAGCATTGCTGGCTAGAAAAGTGTTCCGCCAGCCTCTGACAAGTTAGGTAAATGCCTTGAAGAAGATTGCTGTAATTCTTGCCTCCCTGCTGGTTCTAACCGGATGTTCATCTAGTCCAGCGATTGAGACCTCAGATCTATGGGTCAAGTCATCCGAGATGAGCATGGTCGGCGGCATGACCGCCGTCTTTGGAACAATCACCAATAACTCGAGTGAGGACATCACCTTGACTGGTGGTCAGACCGATGTTGCCGCTGTCGTTGAAATCCATGAGATGGCAATGATCGATGGCGAGATGAAGATGCAGGAGATTGGCGGCGGATTGCTTATTCCAGCCGGCCAGAGTGTGACCCTAGAGCCAGGCGGTGACCACATCATGCTCATGGAGCTGACTCAGGGCATTGAGGCCGGTCAGGAAATCTCGGTTACCCTTAACTTCGACGGAGCAGAGTCACTAACCCTGACTGGCATCGTTGCTAAGCCCTCTGAAGGCGGCGACGAGGAGTACCACAAGCACGAGGGTGAAGACCACAACCACTAGGAGCTAAATGGTTTCCCGCAGAGGTTTCCTTGCATCCACCGCAGCAACTGCTGCGGTGGCTGGGATTGGGGTTGCCTCGGGAGCAGCCGGAGCATCTTTACTTGGACAGCGGGCGAGCGAGACAGCAACCGCCAAGCGCAAGCTTGAGTTTTATGGCCCCCACCAGATGGGTATCGAGACCGATCTGCAAGCGGTGACCAACTTCGTGGCGTTTGATCTCAAGCATGGGATGACCAACGAGGGCATGTTGCGCTGGATGAGTCTCATCACAGATGACATTCGGAGGCTCTCACTCGGAGAACCGATTCTCGCCGACCCAGCGCCAGAGCTTGCAATTGGTGCAGCGAGATTTTCTGCTTATTTGGGCTTTGGCCCCAGTCTCTTTGCCAAGCTAGGTCTTGAATCTTTGGCCCCCGCGGGCTTTGGCCCACTGCCAGCTTTCAAGGTGGACCGCCTGAAGCCAGAGTTTTCCGGTGGCGATGTGCTTATTCATGTGGCAGCAGATGACCCAATCGTCTTGGCCCACGGAACCCGGGGCCTTGTGCGCGACAGCATGCCGTTTGCTTCGGTGCGCTGGACCCAGTCCGGATTTGCTCACAGCCCCGGCATGGTTCCAGCAGGGCTCACCCACCGCAACCTGATGGGTCAGGTTGATGGCACCGCGAACCCGGTCCTTGGAAGCGAAGACTTCAATGAATTGGTCTGGATCGAAGACGGGCCTGAGTGGATTAGGGGAGGAACCCAGCTGGTCTTTAGGCGGATTGCCATGCAGCTAGATACCTGGGACCAGCTTGGAGCTCCTGCCAAAGAAGAGGTCATCGGACGCAAGCTCTCAAACGGTGCTCCTTTGACTGGCACCCAAGAAAGCGATATCCCAGATTTGGCTGCCAGGCACCCAAATGGCCTAAAGGTGATTCCAGACTTTGCCCATATAAGAAGAGCGGCTCCAGCAGCGGTTGGCGAGCGAATCTTCCGCAGGCCTTTCTCCTATGAAGCGGGCATTAGCCCCGAAGG
>CAYTOH010000007.1:0-16486 GCA_964439375.1 uncultured Aquiluna sp. | reverse complement strand
GCAGCAAGTACTTCAGGGTTGCAACGATGTCAGAGAGAGTCAAAGTGGTTGCATCAGCAGCCTGAGCAATCTCGAGCTTGCGGTTTAGCTTGTGACGACCGACTCGAGCTAGGTTGTAGCGCTTGTGCTCGAAGTAGGTGCTTCTAAGCCAAGCCTCAGCCACCTCAGCACCGGCAGTCTCGCCGCGAACCTTGCGGTAGACCTCACGAAGTGCATCTTCCTTAGAAAGAATTGGAGAGGCGAAAACCTTCGACTCGTCATACTCCAGAGTGCGCTCGATGATGTCCTCATCAAACTTCAGAGCTAGTGGGCTTGCCTCAACAGCACCCTTGATGTCTGCAAACTCTGCACGAATCTCTTCCTTGGTCATACCAAGAGCCTTCAGGAAGATGGTTGCAGAGACCTTGGTCTTGCGGTCAACCTGGACCTGAAGGATTGGAAGACCAAACCTTGCAGCCGGCTTACGCTCGTCCTTGACCCACTCGGTCAAAAACTCTAGGTATGAACCACGGCTTGGGATGATCTGCGCCTTGTTGTTGCGCACGTCCAAGTTACCTGTGGTGTTGGTTGACACCGAGAAGTAAACACCTGGGGAGCGAACAAGCTGCGAAACAACAACACGCTCGGTGCCGTTGATGATGAAGGTGCCCTTGCCGGTCATGACCGGGAAGTCACCCATGAATACTGTCTGGCTCTTGATCTCACCGGTTAGGTAGTTGGTGAACTCTGCCTTGATGTAGAGCGGCTGGGTGTAGCTCTTGCCCTTTTCCTTGCACTCGTCTGGGGTGTAAGGAGGGTCAAAGAGCATTGGCTCCGAGAAGGAAAGACCCATCTTGGCGTCTTGAGCAGCGTTAGCGCTGTCCTCAATCGGGCTGATCTCTTCGAACACCTCGTCCAGACCGGTCTTAGCATCCTTGCCTGCGATCTCTCGCCAGGCAGGTGCTCCGACCAACCAGTCAAAGCTCTCAGTCTGAAGTGAGAGTAGATCTGGGATCTCAATCGGGTCTGGGTGCTTCGCGAAGGTTGGTCTCATCGCGGAGCGGCTGTTCTTTGCGGACTTTACGGACTTAGCGTTTTTCGCAGCGGCCAAAGTGAATACCCCTAGGGAATCGTTGTTATTAGGCGGGAAATTCGCATACCCAGTGCCAAGCAGCCACTATTTGCTACTGAACAAACCACCGCAATATGAGGTTTGTCAAAGGTTGGGAAGCAAACCTCAATCCTAAAGGGTGCGAATTATGGGGCGCAACTTAATTCTTCGCTGAATATTTACCAAGTTGTGACTAAAGAAAAAAGTCCAACCTCGATCGAACCAATTTCTCAAAGCTTGAGACTCTCCCGTCACAAGCCTTCAGCTCCACATAATCCAAGAACATCGACATCGAACCATCGGAGTGCTCCAGCAGCACGCAAGGCTCCCGGCCTTGCGATGCTGCAAGCTCTGCAGGGGTTCTCTCGTTCATGTGGGCAAGTCGAAACTCAATCCCAAACTCATCAAGCAAAGTCTTTTCAAACTTCTTGAACTCACTCTTTTTCTTGATTGGTGAGTGAGTTATGTCACAGAGATTGCACTCGCGAGCGCCGACCATATGACCCAAGACATAGGAAAGCTCTCCGATGAAGCCGCCGTTGGCTTTGTAGATGCCGATGAGGCGGGTGGGTTTGGTGTCCATGAAGGACCAAACTCACCCGCGTCAGAGTTACTTCCCGCTGAGAGCTGGTAGTTTCTCCGTATGAGAATTCTTGTAACTGGGGGCGCTGGATTCCTGGGATCCCATCTATGCGATCGGTTAATCGAGCGTGGTGACGATGTAATCGCGGTGGATAACTTCTTCACCGGGTCAAAGGCGAACGTTGAGCATCTTCTGGGGAATCCACGGTTCGAGCTCATTCGCCATGACGTTACCTTCCCTCTTTATTTAGAGGTCGACGCCATCTATAACCTTGCCTCTCCTGCAAGCCCAGTGCACTACCAGCGCGACCCTGTCCAAACAACAAAGACGAACGTCTTGGGCGCGGTGAACATGCTGGGGCTTGCGAAGCGTCTCAAGGTTCCAATCTTTCAGGCCTCGACTTCTGAGGTTTACGGTGACCCGGAAATACACCCCCAAACTGAGGACTACTGGGGTCGCGTGAACCCTATTGGGCCCCGGGCTTGCTACGACGAGGGAAAACGCGCTGCCGAGACCCTCTTCTTCGACTACAACCGTCAACACGGCGTAAAGATTCGAGTTGCGAGAATTTTCAACACCTACGGGCCTCGCATGGCATTGGATGATGGCCGGGTTGTGAGCAATTTTATTGTCCAAGCACTAAGAGGTGAGGACATCACCATCTTTGGTGATGGGTCCCAGACCAGATCCTTCTGCTATGTCGATGACCTGGTGGAGGGATTCATAAGAATGATGGATTCTGACAAGCCGTCATTGGGGCCGATCAACCTTGGCAACCCAGGGGAGTTCACAATGCTTGAGCTGGCGGAAAAAGTGATTGCGCTAACCGAATCTAGTTCTAAGTTGATATTCTTGCCGCTACCACAAGATGACCCCAGGCAGCGTCGGCCGGACATAACGAATGCGAAGGTCGAACTTCATTGGTGGCCAGAAGTTGACCTAGAAAGCGGTCTAGCCTCAACGATTGATTACTTCAAAGCGCTAGTGAAATGATTCTTTTGGTGGGAACGCATGGGCAGCTGCAGGCGACATTGAGTGGTAGAACAGAAATGGCTGAAGCCTTGATGTTGAAAGAGAAACGATTTACAGGGCACAAAGCATCACAACTTCTCTCAAGAAAGTCAGTCCCGTCTTGATGCTCCCAGACGCGCAATGTTTGATTTGCTCGGGATCTGACGGGAAGCAGCTGCCCGTAAGGCTCTTCGTTACCTGGGTTAGCTCGGAGTGGAGCGGGATCATCACTCGGATTCTAGAAGAGGCTCACGACTGCGGCCATGAATTGGTGATCGTTGACGCAACCAAAATGAGCTACCCCAGGGTTTCGGTAAACCTAGCGAGATTGCTTCGAGAGACAAGGCGCCCGATAACTCGACTGAAGTCAGTCCTGCCAAGCATAGGAAAAGTGCGGCAGATTCCCGGCAATCAAGAGCCTCTCTGGCTAAGCGAATCGGTTCGGAGTGAATTGAGGACCAAATACCGGGGTAAGCTGCCCAGGTCACTTGGATGGTTGGAGACAATTGAAGCCCGAATTGTCACCGCCAAAGCTTGGCGCCTGTTCCTCGAGTGCTCTCGAATTGAGGGCGCTAGCGGAGAAGTTTGGATATACCCGAACGGGAGATATTCCTTCCAAAGGGCAATACTGGAGGCCGCAACAAGCCTTGGGTGTCCAACCTTGTGTTACGAGCGTTCAAGATTTACCGGGAAGATGTACTTACGTCCCTATCGGGTCCATGACAGGGAACGGTTGCAAACGGATGTCTCTCGCTTTGGGGAGAGGGTGGGGGATGAGACCCTTGAAATAGTGTCTCGCTGGGTTGCTCAGAGGGGTGACCCCGAGTCTGGAATAAACCCCTTCTCTACTGGATTCGCAAAGCAGTCCAGCACATTGAGTCGCCAAGAGGATAGGAAAGCGGTCTTTTTCTCGAGCAGCCGAGATGAATTGGAGGGTCTAGGGAGTCAGTGGACCCACTTCGAATGGTCTGACCAGTACGAGGCATTCAGAACTGTCGGTAAAGAGCTGAAGAGACTCGGCTTCCGTTGTACTTTGCGGCTGCACCCCAACTTGGCAAATAAGAGTGCTCGAGACGTTTCGGATGAGATAACAGAAGTCTTGAGATTGGCAGATGAGGGCTTTGAAATCATTGGCCCGACTTCGAGTACCAACTCTTACGACCTTGTCAAAGCAGCAGATGTTGTTGTTGTTTCAAGATCCACGATTGGAATCGAATCGCTTAGCAGTGGCGTTCCCCTTTTAGTGACATCAAATTCGTTCTATGACCAGCTACCTGGACTCCAAGTAGTTTCTGGGGAGAGTGCCGTTTCCAGAATTGAGGGCTACCTCAGCACTTTTGACTCGAGCGTCGCAGCCTCGCGTGGCAGGACGTGGCTAGGGGTGCAATGGGACTTAGACCCAAACTTGGGGGAAACTTTTCATGTCAAGCCAACAAAACTCCAAAGCTTCGCTAACGCTATGCACCCAAGTGTCGCGTACTACTACTTCTCAAAACTATTAGTTCAAGCCGCAGATTATCGAGTTCGTAAACAACTGCTTCACAAACTGTCAAGTTTTTGAGTCTAGAGGGAATAACCAAGCTGGAGCTTTACGGCATGAATCAGGTCTGACGCCCTGTAATTACTGGAAAGAACTACATCTGCACCAGCAGCAGCTAGCTGGAGCTCTGAGTGATGCCCTGTCGCAACTGAAACACAATTCCATCCAAGGCCTTTGGCGGCGCTGACGTCATTTGGTGAATCGCCAATAAACACCCCCTGGGTCAACTTCTCCCGAGAGGCTGCATTCCTCGCTATGTCGATTCTCGAAGGAAATAGAACGCTGCTTCCAAAGATTGGCAAGTCAAGCACGGAGCTACTGAATCCGGCTGCGGTGAGTTTGATTCTTGCACCCCTGGGCTCATTTCCGGTGACGATGTAGGTCGGGAACGCAGAGGCTAAGGCCGTCAAGGCAAATTCAGCTTCCACGAAACGATTCACACTTCCGGGTTTCAAGGTGCGCTGTAAGCACTCTAGGTATGACTCAATCTTGTCCGCAACTAGTGATGGATCCTGAGAAACTAGCTGGGACATGATCTCAAAATCTGTGAGTCCACTGAATGCCGATGAGCTTAGGTCGGGAATTTCACCCGCCGCGGATGTCATGCAAGGCCAGCCCCGACCCCCCGTGCTCAGGAGGGTGCCGTCCAGATCCCAGAAAATAGCCCCGGTCATCACAAATCACTTTTCAATTGAGGTTGAAATCAAGTCGGCGATGCTTTGTGGGTCGAACCCATGGTAGCGAGCCACCTCGTCAGGCTGCCCATTCTGCGGAAACCCTGGAATGACAAGGCGCAATGGGCGTCTACCAGCGCGGAGAAGTGCCGACTCAATCTCAGAAAAGACACCGTAATGCCAAAGCGCATTTTCTATCAATAAGACAGGACTAGACGTAGATGCAAACTCAATTAGATCGAGGTTGTTTGGCCGAGGTGATTTTGCTGAGATCGAAACCACCGACCCCAAAATTCCCATTGAACTGAGAATCTGTTGAGCGGCTAGTGAATTACTAAGGCTAAAGGCGCCACTGCACAGAATCTGATAAGAATCTCCCAGAGTAAAGGCAGTCGCCGGTGAGCCCCCCAACTCCAGGAATTGACCCTTCTGCTTTGGAAGTGGCACCGAATTGAGTCTCAAGTAGCTCGGTCCCTGGTGCCTTAGGCATGCATCAAAAGCTGCCGAGAGTTCTTGCTCCGTGGCTGGTTCAAACACCAACATATTAGGTACAGCACACATTATTGCTAAGTCGTTGACTGCCTGATGGGAAAACCCTGCTGCTGATGGGACAATGCCGGCGAGAAATCCCACATACACAATCGCTGAACCTTCCGACGCGTTGTTGACGATTTGTTCGTAGGGGCGCATGGTTAGGAAGGTAGAGAAACCATGGACTACTGGCAGAAAACCACCCAGCGCCAAGCCGCCAGCAGTTGAAACCATGTCTTGCTCAGCGATGCCCATCTGCATGTATCTATCTGGAATCGTCGCTGCAACACGATAAGTCCCAGTATCGAGGGCCAAATCGCCATCCATCGCGATAATCCTGCTATCGGAGAGCATTTGTGTCTCAAGAAGTTCGGCCCAGTGGTTCACCATAACTGGCTGTTTCATTTTGGGTGATTGCGAAAAGTCGACGGCTAACGCAGTCTGGTGCGCTCCCGAGCTTCCCAATAGTTCGTCGCGAACGACTTCTGCTAGATCTGGAGAGAGTGCACCTGAGTGATAGTGATAAAAGAGGCCGTCTTCGGGGAAGGTGGAAATCGGGGTAGATCCAAATCCCTTGACGGTGTTTGCCCAAATAAACGCAGGTTCTTCGGCGTTCTTTGCCTGCTCCAGTGTCGCTAGAATCTCATCGAACGAGTGGCCGTCCATCTCGAGAAACAGCCACCCCGTGGCTTCGACACGGCGCTTTACGTCTCCTAAACTTCGAGTCCCTTCAACCCAAGTGTCTGATTGAATCCCGTTACCATCAACAATTGCTATGACTTTTCCATGGACCTTAGAAGTATCCGCAAGGGATTCCCATATCTGGCCCTCTTGTAGTTCCCCATCACCCAAGATTACGTAGTTGGAGGTCACCTTTCCCCGGAGATAGTCAGCAGCAGCCAACCCCTTGGCTTTCGAGATTCCCATGCCGAGGGAGCCAGTATTTGTGACCGTACCTCCCGAGCCAATTTCAGGGTGGCCCGGCAAAAAGCCAAGACGCCTCAAGTGCATGGAGCTCTGTGGAATCAAATCAAGGAGATAGTTAATCGAGTAGATCGCCGGGGCATCATGGCCTTTTGAGCTGAACAGCCTATAGCTCTCACTCGGTCGTGATGGAAAACTATCCCCCTGTTCAAATAGGTGCACTGCCAGTGCGACGTCCATCACGCTAAAACTTGATCCGATGTGGCCGCTGCCAGCGGCTTGAATCAGGTCGAGGGCCACCACTCTCAGGTGATTGGACAACTCTTTCGGATCTCGGCTCTTTTCCCAAATCGAAACCAAGTCGTCCCTCGTAAAGCTCAGCATAATTCTCTAAATACCCTTTCTAGAGGCCAAAACGTGAAGTGCATGTTCGTAATCAAGGGGCGAGTTAATGTCCAGCCCCTCCTCGCTAGTCAACTCGTAGCCTAAAATCCGATCGCCAGAAATCGAGTTTTGTGCGACGACAGTCTCTGTCCTGACGATTTCAAAAGCTCCGCATTGAACAAAAACAGGTTCGAGGCTTTGAGTCGGTCGACTGTGGCTAGGGGTCGTCGAGAGTATTTGAGGAAGGAGTGGGATGATTGCATTTCCATTTTTTCTCCACATTTTTCCAGGATGTTCCGAAACTCTGCGGATTGCACGGATCGAGTGAAAATCTGGATTCGCTATCAGCAGACCTAATGCCGCTTTCATTGACGCGGGCGTCAGAAAGGGGCTGGTAGGCCTCAGAATTGACACAAACTCTGACTTCACTTCCCACGTGGTGAGAGCGTGTGATAACCAGTCGATGTCTAGGGAACCATCTTCTGCAAATTCACTGGGGCGCAATGAAGGGACCTCCGCACCAGCTTGCCTTGCCAGCTCCGCGTAGTCGCTAGAGTCGGTTGAGACAAAAACGGACCCGTCTCCAAATGCCGACAAACCAATAGAAACTGCATTCTCGAGCAAGCTTCTTGAACCAAAAGTTGCGAGATTCTTATTTGGGAGTCTCTTCGAGCCTGATCTTGCTGGAATGAGAACTTTTATAGAGTCTGCGTTCATCCTGGGTCAACCATTGTCCAGATTCGCGTCTGCGAATACTCCTCTAAGGCACCAAAGCCAGCATCACGAGTGCCGTTACCGGAGCGGCCCATTCCACCAAACGGGAAGTTCGGTTCGGAGCCAAAGGTCGGGCCGTTGAAGTTAATCAAGCCGAACTCAAGATTTTCTTCAGCAACTTTCAGATCGGAAAGATTGTTGGTCCAGACAGCGGCTGTCAGCCTTAATGGGAGGCTGTTTGCATAGTGAATAGCCTCCTGCGTAGTCTTCACCTCCATAAATCGGATCACCGGGCTAAAGAGTTCTTCGGAACAGACCTGGAGCATGTCCTTGATGTTTTCTACCAGTGCCGGTGTGGTAGACCCAGATTTGGCAGCAGCGGGGAAGAGTGATACCGTCGCACCCGCCTGCCTCTGACTCTCGATGAACAAGTCATGTTTGTTTCGAGCAAAATCAGAAATTAGGGGGGTGTTTTGATCTGCGAGCTGACTTGCAAATGGGTGAGACTCCAGCTTCAGGATCAGCTCATCCCTTAGTTCTTTGACAATTGCGGAGTGGGCCAAAACTATTGTTCCCGCAGCGCAACGCTGGCCCCCATTACTGATTGCGGACTGTGCCACTGCCTCGGCAGCTTTCGAAATGTTCGCGGAGGGAAGGATCACCAGTGGGTTCGTTCCGCCCATTTCGAGAATCAACTTCGGGTGATTGTCGGCACAGTTCCTTGATATCTGCTTGCCGACACTATTTGAGCCTGTGAATGAAACAAGGCGCACAGAGTCAACTTTCGTAGCAAACTCAGCGAGCGACGGGTCCCCATTCGTGAAGGCTACGTCCGAGTCGGACACTCCCCCTTCATAGAAGCATTCCAAGGCCCTTTTAGTTGACTCAAACACGTGAGGAGACGGGCAAACAAGGCTTTTGTTTCCGGCCAGGTAACTCGGAGCGAGTTTCCACAAAAGGTTAGGTAGCGGAGTGTTGTAGGAGCTAATCAGGATGGCGTCTCCCAGCGGAACACGGCCTAGTGTGACGGACTTCCTAGTCTGAGCACTTCTTAGCTGCGCGCCAACCTCACCAAGGCAAGCATTAGCGGTCAATAGAGCGAACGAAACCGCCGCCTGAAACTCAGCTTCGGCGAGTCCAGTCGACTTTCCTGTCTCTTGGCACACCAAGGTGATGATTTCGTCTTTCTTGGTATTCAAGATTTCGACACCGGATATCCAGCGCTGAACACGATTCCTTGAAGCGAACCTAACGGCGAATGGTTCTTGTTCGAAATCCAGTGTTTCGAAGAAGGCTTTGACACCTGAAGGAGTTGATATCAGCCCTTGAGTTTGGGTCACCACAATGTGTATCCTCCATCAATAATCAGGTTCTGGCCTGTAAAATGAGGGCCTTTGTATCGTATTAGCTGCTCGAGATGCTTTCCTAAATCATCGCGATTTAGGAATGATCCCGTTGGGATTTGAGAAGGCATCCTAGATTTGAAGACTTCTGGTTGATCTCCTCCGACAACCCCCAATGTCAACATATTGAATGAAACTCTGCCGGAATAGCGCACGGCGTACTGACGCATCATATTCATTAGAGCAGCTTTACTTGCCCCGTATGCGGGGTGCTTATAGAACAAAGTTTCGGAGGCATCCTCGTTATAGACATCGATGCGAGGAGACACCACCCCATAAATGGAACCAATGGTGATAACGGTGGCGTTAGGTTTCAATCTCGGTGCGAGCCCTTCAATGAGCGCGGCCGCCCCAATGACGTTTATGTCAAAGAATGCTCTCCATAGCTCTTGATCAAAGACGTCCCCGGCGCCTGGACCTAAGCCACCCTGAAGTTTGGAGTCCAGACCTGCATTAATGACCACATAATCGAGCGGCGGCATGCGACTAACGAGTGATTTGATGCTCTCCGTGTCTGCAAGGTCAACTTGATAAGTCGCTTGAGTATCAGACTTGTCTGCAGTTAGGAGGCTGTCTGACCATGGGAGCAGTGTTCTCAGCCAAATTGGTCCAAGGATACCGCTGGAACCGACAAGGAGTCCAGACCCGAGATCAGTCGAGGGCATCCAAGGTCAACAGTTCGTCCGTGGGCAGATCCTTCGAAAGAGTTCGACCGAGAACCATGTTGATTTTGTTTGGCTTCAGGCCGACCCCAGGAGACTTGAAGGCCAAGTCACCGATTTCGATGACTTTTCCTCTAGGAAGGTCCCTTGCCGCCACAATTGACTTGCTCATCTTTACAACGGGTGCTCTTTCAGATTCATAGACAACCTTGACTCCGTCACCAAAAGCGATGTGTGCTCGGTTCAAGTCGCGCACTAGCTTGCGCATTCCTTCTGGTTCCAGTGAAAAGGCGTGATCTGTGCCCTTCATGGTTCTGTCGAGAGTGAAGTGCTTTTCAACTATGCGGGCACCAAGTGCATAAGCAGCCACTGCCATGGCTATACCGTTATCGTGACCCGAGTAGCCGATTACTTGCTCTGGAAATTCGTTCCTCAGAGTCTCGATGACTCGAAGATTCAACTCCTCGTACCTTGGAGGATAGCCGGCCGTGCATTGCAGGATTGCGTGTTGTGCCTTGCGGGCCTGAAATACTTCGTGTGCTTCGCGAATTTCAGGCATCTCGGCACCTCCTGTGCTAAAAATTGCCGGAATCCCAGTCTGGGCGATGTAGTCCAGAAGTGGGAGGGAAGTGATGTCGCCACTCGCGACCTTGATGATTGGTACTTGCAAGTCCACCAAAAAATCGACTGATTCAAAGTCAAAAGCAGTTGAGAAAAAAGTGATCCCGAGGCGATCGGCTTCTTCCATGCACCTAAGGTAATCGTCTCTCCCGAACTCTAGAGCTTCTCTGTGCTCGCCGTAGGTGGCACCAAACGCATTTTCGCTGGAGTACGGTGCTTCAAAACCTTTCTTGGTAAACAGCTTTCGATTCGATCTTTTTTGAAATTTAACTGCAGAGGCTCCGGCGTAGCTTGCCGCACGAATTAGGTCTAGCGCCGTTTGGAGATTGCCTTGGTGATTGTGACCGATTTCAGCTATCACGAAAACGTTGGATTGGTCTTGGATGTCGACTCGTCCATCTATACTTTTTAACCAGCGCATTTTCCCCCGTAAGACTAAGGCGTCTCCAGTTTAGTAGAGAATCGAACCGGCAGTTCTGCTATGGGACGCAAAATGTGTGACTGCTGGAGAGCTCAGGCTATGTTAAGGGGCGACCGAAACGCAGGCATTTTTATATTGTTCGCTTTGTTTTACTGAGATTCCAGGGAATGCTCGAATCGAGAGATCACAGAACTTGCATGATTTCAATTCAAGAAACCCTCGAAACAAGTCTCTGCCGAGCCTGGCAGAACTGTGTGTGCGGCGTGGATTAGAATCCGGTCGAGCTAGGATGTTGGGGGTCAAGATCCTGAACTGATTGGCCTGCTTTCCGCGAAGGAAACTGGATTTACCCATCTGAATATTATTTCATTGCAATCGGACTCCGAGATTACAGCACCAGAATCTACGAACGACGTTCTTGTGGCGCACTTGGTCCACGTTTCAAGTAATCAAGACATTCAACCTCCCGGGAAAAGACTTTTCGATCGACTGGCAATCCTGGGTTGTTAGCAATCGCACTAAGCCATCGCATATGGGATTTACGATGCTCAAGTGGGATCCTGAACTAACTGGCCTATCGAAGGCCGAAGAGAGGGCAGGGAATCTCTGTCGCCCTTTTATTCTCGCCCTCTTGAGGGCATAGTTCACTTCGGCCCAACGCAGCGTTTGGATAGATGCTAGGGAAATAGGTTACCTAACCGTAGCCAACCCCTCGCGGACGTACGAGCGTGGAGCGCGCAACAATCCAAGGATCGGGAGACTTCCTCGAAACAAGGGTTAGTTCAAGTTGTCCAGGTTATCGCTGAGTCATGCCCTTCTACCTAACCGAGCCTCAAAATGCCCTCGTGCATGTCTGTATTACTTTTGCGAGGCTGTCCCAACCCATGCTTTCTGGCAGAAGGGAGCCTGTGAGCCTTCTGGGAGGCACCGCCGCTATCGATTCGAGATCGCTTACGGCTCCAGTGTTGAGCATCCAATGGGGAGTAAATTTGTCAACATTTGTGAGCACATTGCAGCCGTGGTCCAAGGCCGACGTGAGCGTTGAGTTGTTTGCACGGGCAGCAGGGGAAAAAATCAGAACACATGCCCTCGACGCTAAAAGGTACTCACTTACCGCTTCATCGCTGAGGAACCCCGCGAAGAAAACTTGAAGTTTTGACCGGGCCCTCAGGCCGTTTACTTTTGCGAAAAACTCGTCATCAAATCTTGAATTCTCGTGCAGCCCAGCAGAGATTACAAGCCGCCAGGATTGTACATCCTTGCCGAGCACGCGTTCCAAGTGATTCAGGCTCTCCGAGTTGAATTTCTTTGACATTCCAAACATGAACAGTTGCTTGTCATCGGGCTCCATGTCCAGAAGCGAAGAGCGCAACTGTCCGCCTATTGACACTGTCGGGGGACTCCAGCCCAAAATGACATTCACAAGTCCCATGCCCTGTATTTGTTCCAGAATTTCCTCATTGAGCGCCATAATCCAACTTGCTTGGCCCAGCAACCTAGTTTGAAAGTCTGACTCCGCCAAACCGTGAACCACAAGACCAAAGTGCTTACCGGACAGGAGTGCCTCCAATTGTGTTTGGTGCAGCTTGTCAAATTCAGGGAAGCTGATTGAAACTAGCAATTCCTGAGCGAGTTGTTTGGGATTCTTGTCAAGAGCAACTACCTCAAGCGCTAGTTTTTGTCCCAGAATGCGGTTGAATTTGGAGACACCGCACATGTGGCTGTTGGAGTGAAGCGTCACTATTTGCATACTACGAGCATCTCCCAAAAAGGGGTTTGGCAGATCTAGCCAATGCCCCCGCGCCGAACATGCTCCAATCCTATCCCTCCAAAAATTTGTTTAAGAGATGGGACGAAGATTGCAGCGGAGTGTCGGAAAAGAGAATTGTGGTTTGACTTCGTTCGCAAGTCTCGATTTCAATCGTGGGTAGCCGGTCCTTCCAATCCCCTCCTTTGAAGAAAATTGCTGGCTTGAGCTCTTCTAAGTGCATCCATGTCGGCTTAGATGCTGGGATTACCAGATCCAAGAAGCGAATTGATCGGAGCACTTCACACCTAGACAGTTGATCGAGAAGAACTCTGTGCTTACCTACTATGTAGGAATCTTGGGCTACCAAGCAAGCCACGGGTAAGCCTAGATTCTTCGCGGCCTCAAAGTAGGCAATGTGACCTGGATGAATAGGGTCAAATCCACCATCAACCAGAGTAAATGGCCCCTTAAGGATTTGGTGCTCTATTGCGCTTTGCTTCACAATCTCCACCCTGGATTGACAATGGAGAACGATACTCCTCGCTCTCGAGCAAGGTGGAGAGCAAGCGCTGTATGAAAATAGGGGAAGCAGGTTGGCCCCGTCTCGAGAGCCACCGTATCTACGCCAGCCAAAACCCCGATGTAAGCTATGCCACCATGAGTCACGACGAGCTTGCTTGCCCGGAGCACTGCCTGTGATTGAAAATGAAGATTTTTGTCTGCGGGCCAGCCGTGTAGAGGATAAAGGATTGAACTCTTTCCCACCTCCAAGGGTACGTGATCATCGTACCTCACACCGGTGTCAACAGATACCAACCTCCCCTCCAGGGCCCAACCTAGCTGGTTTTCAAACTCGACCTCATTCAATGGAAGGCGAAAGGAATCTCTCTCATAAAACCGCACGGCCGTGAATGATTGGGGGAGGTCGAAAGGGAGGTCGGATAGCGTTGGCTTTGCGTAAGTTAGGGAAGGCAACACCTTCTCCAGACCCACCTTTCCTTGCCAATATCGGCGATACAAGAAGAGTATCAGGGAGGGGTGGACCAAAAACACACGGCGACGCCCAAAAGAATCTGCGATTAGATTTTTCTCAAATTCTGATAATCTCACCTGCTTCATCAGGCCAAATTCCGCAACTCGACGCACGCGCTCAGCTTCTATTTCATCGATTGTCCGAAGACTGTAGATTTCTCGGTAGTGAGAGTTCGTTCGAGGAACGTACCAATCATGCATTCCACCCCGGCTCATGATCTCGCAATGGATGAAACGGGGCATGAAGGCGGTGATGAAGTTCACAGTCGGGGCCCAGTAAAGTAGCTCGATTCCTACTTCACCTAAAAATGGGCCAAAGACAACCCGCCTGGATTTCAATAGGGCAAACAATCCGAGAGGGCCGTTCTGGAGCACCGTCCAAGCGACAACAATCGCTAGGCGCAGGCACCTTCGAACCCGCTCTCCAGTCCGCCTTGCACATCCACTCAACTTTCCCCAAGTAGCGCTAGCAATTTGAAAGGATCTGCTCGACTTTGAAAGCCAAACAGAGGCAAATCTGGCGACCCTTTGACTCAAACCATTCATGCCCTGTATTTTAGGCTCCACTCTCTGGTCGCGAGGGGGTGTTTCAGCAAGTTAATCCAGCAGGGGCTACTTGGCGGGCACCAGGGGGGGGTATTGAGCTCACCTCAAAATCCATTGGCCTCAGAGACGGGCTGAAAACAGCCGATCCATAGAAGACCACCTGAGTGATTCTGGGAATTGGAAATCATTGGACGCAAATTCGCTGATAGACATGAAAGTCGGCAAACGAGGTGTTCTTTGGGTCCTCTTTATCCCAAGGGAAGGCGTTGGGCACTTTCTCAATCAGCCGGTAATCCGGCCTGTTCGAATCAACCCAGCTAGTGAAGGCCCGATGCTTGATATGTGAGCCAGAGTAACTCGTATCTCGATGGTCCGAGGAGTAAATGATCACGTACTTTTCTGCCGAATTAAAAAGCGTTTCCATGTACTGGACAAAAATCTCATCTTCCACAAGATGGTAAACGACATCCAACGACAAGGCTAATTCCGCTGTTTGTCCGTTGTATTCCGAAAGTGAGAGGAAGGACTTTGTGGAATCTGCCAGGAACCTCTCGCGGCACATGGTCACTGCCGTGTGAGAAACATCTATGCCTAAATAACTGGGGTAATCCGCTAGGGCCAGCTGATTCCCGTCCCCGCAACCAAACTCAATTACACGAGTAACTCCTCGTGTCTTGACGAAAGCATTGACTACATTTGCCTTGAAAACAGCCAGGCGACCATAAGAGCCTCCGCCCGATGAGCCACCTCTTTGGTATCGAGAATCCCAATAACTCCCGGAAGTCTCGAATACGACCGTATTCCTACTCAATTTTCTACGAATGACTCGCCCCAAGGCGGTGCGCAAAATGACTTGTCGGAAGAACCGCCACATATAATTCCTCACCCCACTTACGAGACACAGTGGTTAATTACACGGTCATTTGTTGGTACTTGGGATTTTAGATGTATCAGTAGTCCAACTTTAGCAGCAAGGCGGTGCCTGGGGGACAGCCTTCGAAAGCACTTGCTGCAATGATCCTGAACAGGGCCGAACTCAAGTTGCCTGAATGGTAGACAGCGCCTCCATCAATCCCTGCAAGGCGAACGACATCCGGTAGAAGCTCGTGATCGTCGGTGACGACCATCGAGTTGCATCCGACCAATCAACTCTTCGCCCTGCGTTCTTTCAAGGAGTGCGCGCTCGAAGGCGAGGACGGACTTGCGTCATGGGGAATTTCAGACAGTGGGGACCACTTTGTCGAAAGCAGCGACATAGGCGTCAGGTGCGAGACAGGCTTTGGGTTCGCTCAACGCCCCTGAAAGCGCTCGCAGTCGTCTACCACTCAATCTGAAGAAAACTGTTCGTTGGCCCGGTTCGACCAAAAACCACCGTAGACCGTTCTCCGGGAAACATTCACGTTGGGTAAACAAAACTCAATCGAACAACGGGCAGAACTGATTGAAAAGGGAAGCGTATTGAAAGAATCCAAGTGTTCCAAAGTGCCACCCTGCTCCATTTCCCAACGATGCCCCAACTAATGACAATGGCGGTGACGGTGGGATTTGAACCCACGGTGGACTTTCACCCACACAACTTTTCGAGAGTTGCACCTTCGGCCGCTCGGACACGTCACCGATGTAAATCTTAGCTGAGGTCTCTTCTACCCGCGAAAAAATCCTTGAGCAGCTTCGAGCAGTCCCCTTCTAGGACGCCAGAGATAACCTCGACCGGTTTGCCCAACCTCGGGTCTCGGAGAACGTCATAGATGGATCCGGAAGCTCCCACTCTCTCATCCCAAGCACCAAAGACAACCTTCGGAATTCGAGCAGCAACAATCGCCCCAGCACACATCACACATGGCTCAAGAGTTACAAACAAAGTCGTACTCTCGAGGCGCCAATCTTGTAACTGTGCTGCGGCTGCCCTAATGACCTCGATTTCAGCATGAGAGGTTGGGTCGCTCTTCTGCTCGCGAAGGTTGTGGGCTGAGGCAAGAACTTTTCCATTTGAGTCAACTAGCACTGCTCCGACCGGCACCTCATCACCGGATTGCCTTGCCTCAGCAATAGCAAGGTGCATGAAGTGCTGAAAATCCATAGGCTTGAGCCTATGCGACTAACTGTGGCCTCACACCCTCTGATCACTCACAAAATCTCAGTTTTGAGAGACAAATCAACCCCTAGCCCAATCTTTAGGCTCTTGGTCGAGGAGCTAGTGACATTACTTGCCTATGAGGCAACCAGAGATGTGAAGGTTTCAGAAGTTGAGGTTGAGACTCCGCTAGTCAAGACCAAGGGAGCAAAACTCTCGAAGCCAAAGCCACTAGTAGTTCCAGTGCTTAGGGCAGGACTAGGGATGCTCGAAGGCATGGTCAAACTTCTTCCAACTGCTGAGGTTGGCTTCCTTGGTATCAAGCGTAACGAGGAAACTCTTCAACCTTTCACCTATGCAAATCGTCTACCAGACGATTTGCATCAGAGGCAGGTTTTCATAATTGATCCAATGCTTGCAACCGGCGGCACCCTGAATGACTCGATCGACTATGTATTTGAACGCGGTGCAGAGGATGTCACCTGTGTTTGCCTGCTTGGTGCACCTGAAGGTGTTGAAAACGTCA